>NZ_JBLRWX010000068.1:0-20351 GCF_047921035.1 Natronococcus sp. | reverse complement strand
GGGTTCCGGAAACCACTCTAATCAGCACTTCGCAACCGGTTTTCGACTCACTCCCTGAACCTACAACAGCGATCGATACCGCTCTTGATCAGCGTTCATTAGTGAGCAACTATCTCTAACGCGTATGTTATTTACCTCTCGCTCAATGATTACACCAACGTTCACTCCGGTCGTCCGTGATTCAGCGCAGCGACGTTCGGGAATTGCTCGATACGCTACATTAGTTGATACGACTCGCCCAGTAGCCTCGTGCAGCCTCCGTTACGATAGTACTATCGTAATATTTGGCCGCTCCCCCGGGCTATCGACGAGAGTCACCTTCGGTTCCATCCGTTTTACAGTATCAAATCTATTTTTCGAGAACCGTACTGGCAGAAAGATTTTTGATACCGTGGTGGCTCGCTTCTGCCATGTCCGTCTTAGCGATAGTTGCGCATCCGGACGACGCCGACATCTTCTGTGGCGGAACGCTCGCCAAGCACGCCGACCGCGGCGACGACGTGACAATAGTTCACATGACTCGCGGCGAACTCGGAACGGCGGACGGTACGGAGGCGGAGATCGCCGCCGTGCGAGAAGAGGAGGCCCGGCGATCGGGAGAGAAACTCGGTGCGACCGTCGAGTTCCTCGACTTTCTCGACGGCCGGGTGACCTACTCGATGGAGAATCGGCTCGAGGTCGTCGAGACGATCCGTGAACACGATCCGGAGTTAGTTCTGACCCACTTCCGGGACGACATGCACCCGGACCACCGCGTCACGTCGCGACTCGTGACCGACGCCTACTATATGGCGTCGCTCCCGCTCGTCGAAACCGCCTCGGAGCCGTGCGATCCGTCGAACGTCTACTACTTCGGCAAGCCGACGTCGTCGTTCGAGCCGGACACGTTCGTCGACGTTTCCGACCACGTGGAACAGAAGATGCGAGCGATCGAGGCCCACGAGTCGCAGATCGAGTGGCTGGACGAACACGGCGGTATCGACGGCGAGTTCGACGAGTTCCTCGAGGACGTGCACGCGAGGACGCGAACGCTCGGTCAGCGAGCCGGGGTCGCGTTCGCGGAAGGATTCACCTCGCTTCACACGACGTCGGTCCCGTATCTCGAGTGACCGGGCCTACAGCGACGTGATGTTCACCTCGATGATGTTCACGGCGCGGCGGATCAGCTCCGGCAACTCCTCCGTAAGCCGCTCGTCGTCCATTCGACTCACCGGACCGATGAGCGAGACGGCGCCGTAGAGCGTCCCGTCCTGATCACGGATCGGTGCACCGACCCCGACGAGTCCCTGAATCGTCTCCTCCCGGTTGTACGCGATCCCGCGCTCGCGGATCTCGGCCAGTTGTTCGCGGAGTTCGTCCGGATCCGTGATCGTGTTCGGCGCGATCCGCTCGAACTCGGTTTCTCGAATGATCTCCTCGCGGTGCGCTTCCGGCATGAACGCGAGGAGCGCCTTCCCGACGGCGGTGTGATACAGTCCGTTCCGGTAGCCGACGTACAGCTTCGTCTGCACGGCGTTTTCGCCCTCGGCTTTGTAGAGACAGACGCCCTCTCCGTGCTCTTCGACGGTAAACAGGGCCATCTCACCCGACTCGGCGGCGAGCGCGTCGACCTCGGCCTTCGTGATATCGTAGATATCGACGCGGTTTTTCGCGTGGTGGGAAAGGTCGAGAAACCGGAGTCCGAGCGCGTACCGCTGGCCGTTCTTGACGACGTAACCGTTCTGCTCGAGCGTCGCCAGGTGGCAGTGGATCGTGCCCTTCGAGAGATCCAGTTCGGCGGCGATGTCGGTCACACGGGCCTCGCCGTGGGCTTTGAGCACGTCGACGACGTCGAGCGTGCGTTGAACCGCTTGTATCGGGTTTTTTGCCGAGTTCATCGTTATCTCATCATATTAGGAGGCATTAGATTAAATGTTTGGGTATGCCAAACAACCGAGCATCGAGATGTTGTGAGTCTGATCTGATCGCGGGCGCTTCGGTCGTACGAACTCCGATAATCGCTTCTATAGCGTGAGGCTCGTCTGCACGCGTCGGGACGAGGAACGCGGCGTTTTAGAGGAACAAACGGCGGGTTGCGGATCAGTCGCTCGACGGGGTGAACTCCCACTCCGATCGCGGCGTGAACCGCTCGAGGTCGAGATCGACCCCGTATCCGAACGGCGCGTCGACGACCGACTCGAGCGAGATCCGTCCGTCGTCGACGGCGAGCGTCGGGAACTCCTGTTCGTGTTCCCGGTACAGGTCGCCGTGGGCCGCGAGGAGGTTCTCCTGGAGGTCGGTCGGGAGCATCCCCATCCCCCGGAAGTAGTGGTGGCCGTTTCGCTCGACGTGTCCTTTCCCCATCGTCGCCATCACGGCGAGATCCTGGGGAAGCGAGATCGGACCCACGGTCGAGAGATCCTCTCCGCTGACGACGTACTCGCAGCCCGGGTCCTCGCGTCGCCGGTGTTCGGTCAGACAGGCGTTCGCGAGGCCCTTGAACACGCCCTTGCAGTTCTTGTGGCTCGTCCCGACGTAACCGCACTCGAGCGCCCGCGCGAGACTCCGGAGTTCGCCGTCCGACTCGTCGATGATCATCGGCGGGCGCTCGTCCCAGTCGGTGAGCGTCTCCCGGGCCGCGTCGGTGAGGGCGTCGCCGCGAGCGAGCGGTTGTTCGACGTAGCGCAACCGCTCGAGCAGCGGGTCGGTTCCCGGCGTCTCCGTCAGCCGCTCCCAGTCGGCCCTGAACGAGTCGGCGTCGCCGTACTGCTCGTTCGCGTCGAGCGTGACGGCGTACTCCGACAGACCCTCGAGTTCGTCGGCCAGCCTCGTTAGCCGTTCCGCGTCGGCCTCGACGTCGCCGCTGAGCTTGATCTTGAAGTACGAGACGCCTTGCTCCTCGACGTACTGGGCGAGCGTCTGGGGCAGTCCGTCGTCGAGTCGGCTCTCCGCGTCGAGGTCGTCGGCGGTGACCGGATCGGTGAACCCGACCGTGTGCCGGATCGCCGTTTCGCGCTGGGGTTCGTCCGGCAGGTAGTCCGCGGGCTCGCGGTCGGCCAGCGGCGGGTAGATCTCGCCGAGGTCGATCCCGAGGGCGTTCTCGCGGACAGCCCGGTGGAACGTCGTCCCCCGTTCCCGACAGAACGCGTCGATCACCGCGCGCTCGACGAGGCTCACGCCGAACGACCACAGCAACGGCGGGTGGTCGGTCGCCGTTGCCCACTCCCGTTGTCGTTCGTAAAGCGTCAGCCAGAAGTCGAAGACGGTCTCGGCCTCGATCGCCTCGGCGCGAGCGGTCGCCTCGTCGATCACCTCGAGCATCCGATCGAGTCCGTCCGCGAAGGTGACGCCCGGTTCTTTGAGGAACCACAGCGGGGAGAGCCCCTCGGCTGCGATCCCTTCCTGGTCGGCCAGTTCACCGCCACCCTCGATCCGGACGAACAGGTGTGGCAACTCCGTGAGGGTCGTGTTCCCGAAGTGAAACGGCATTCGCAGCCCCATGTCCAGTACGTACTGATCGACGGAACGAACGCTGATGGCCATACGCTACCACACTCGTCGATCGCTCTTAATTTCTGTGGACCGCACACTCGTTTCGACCTGCAGTTCGCGCGCTGTACGACTCGAGCGATCCCATGAGACGACGAAGGTTTTTGTCCCATCGAACGTATCGCTCCTACCCATGGGTGCGCTGCAGGTCGCGCTGTTGAACGGGTCGTACAACGATTCGATGACCACCGAGAACTTCAGGCGAGACGTCGACGCGGACGTCAACCCGTTCGCGGTCGACCGGGGGGTCCCGGTGCTCGGCGTCTGTTTCGGTCACCAGCTCGTCGCGGACGTCCTCGGCGGCGAGGTGGAACCGATGGGCGAGTACGAACTCGGCTATCGCGAGGTCGAGGTCGAGCCCGGGGCGTCGTCGGTGCTGTTGGACGGGCTGGCGGACCGGTTCGTCGCGTTCAGCACGCACTCCGACGAGGTGACGGCGCTGCCGCCGGACACGACGGTAACCGCGTCGAACGACTACTCGATCCAGGGGTTCCGCCGCGGGGACGCGTTCGGGGTCCAGTTCCACCCGGAGTACGACCGCGCCTCGGCGGAGCGGGTGACGCGAGGCAAGGACCTTCCCGAGGAACGGGTTCGACACGTTCTCGAGGGGATCACCGACGAGAGCGTCGCAGCCGCGACGGACGCCAAGATCGTGTTCGACAACTTCCTCGAGTACGCCCGGCGACGGTCGGAGACGTGATAGATTGCTCCCTGAACAAATTTTATGTGACCGTTCGCGCAACGCTCTAGCGTGAGTACGGACCACCTCTCCAGACGGCAGTTCAGCGTCGCGCTCGCGGTCGGCCTGGGAACGACACTCGCGGGTTGTGCGAGCGACGACGACGAAAACGGCGATGACGAGAACAGTGACGACGAGAACGGTGACGACGAGAACGGCGAAGCGGACGAGAACGGTGAAGCGGACGTCGAAGACGACGGCCCGGGATCCGTGATCGTCCAGCTCGAGACCGAGGACGGCGACCCCGTCTCGGAGGGCGTCGAGGTCACCGTCGACCTCGAGGACGACCCCCTCTCCTATACGTATAGCCAGGAGATCGAGGACGGCGAGGTGACGATCGCCGTCGAGGACGAGGGCGAGTACACGGTGACCGCCGAGAGCACGGACGACGCGTTCGAACCCGTCGAGGAGGACGTCTCCGTCGGCGAGGACGACGAGGAGGTCACGCTCGTCCTCGAGGGTGCGACGGCCGACGCCGACCGGGACGACGACGAGGACGAGGGCGAAGACGAGGACGAGTAGCGCCGAGCGACGGAGACGGACGCCGTCGATCGAGACCGACCTCTCGGTCGATTCGGCGGTGGGACCGAAAGATCATTACTCCGGTAGATCAATGGTCGGACGAGGATGCGCACAGTCCGATTCAGCGATCCGTCCGGCCTCACCCGGACCGGAACGTGGACCGACAGCGGCATCGAAACCGGCAACCGACGCTACGACCCCGACGAGGTGACGATCCTTCCGCCCAGCGAGCCGACGAAGATCGTCTGCCAGGCCGGCGGCTACATGGACCACCGCGAGGAGTCCGGCTTCGAGGACCTGCCGGACCGACCCGAACTGTTCCTGAAGACGCCGAACTGCGTCGTCGGCCACGGCGACGCGATCGAACTCCCGCCCGGCCGGGACGAGGTCGAGTTCGAGGCCGAGTTCGGCATCGTCATCGACGAGCAGTGTCGCGCCGTCGACGAGGAGGCGGCGATGGACGTCGTTCGCGGCTTCACCTGCGTCAACGACATCTCGAACCGCGACGACCAGGCCGAGGAGCGCAACTGGGTCCGCGGGAAGGCGTTCGACGCCTCGCTCCCGATGGGACCGGTGCTGGCGACGCCCGACGAGGTCCCCGATGACGCCCGGCTCGAGCTCCGGCTCAACGGCGAGGTAAAACAGGAGACGACCCGCGAGATGATGATCTTCTCCGTCCCGGAGCTCGTCGCCGAGGTGAGCGAACTCATCACGCTCGAGCCCGGCGACGTCATCGCCAGCGGGACGCCGTTCGGCCCGGGACCGCTCGAGCCCGGCGACGTCGTCGAGGTGGAGTTCGAGGGCGTCGGCACGCTCGAGAACCGCGTCGTCGAACGCTAGGCACGAATCGTTACGGGACTCGGTAATCGCGTCTCGTTGGTCGTCCAGACACCGCTTTCGTGTCGGCTGGATCGCTACATCAATGGGCAAACTGCTCGCTTCGCTCGCAGTTTCTACCGGGCGAACGGCCGTCCGAGACGCGCGACAGCGCGTCTCTCTGCGGGACGACGATCGAACCGCGAGCGAAGTGAGCGGTAAGTGAGTCGTGTGTACCGAGCGGAGCGAAGGAGGCGCGTGGTTCACCGCTGAACGAAGCACCTGTGCTCCGAGTTACGGTTCCGTCTCGAGCTCGACCCACCGATCCGTCTCGGCCGACTCGTAGGCGGCGTCGAGGATCCGGAGCACGGCCAGGGCGTCCTCGAGCGTGACGGGCGGCTCCGACCCCGTCTTTCGGGCTGCGAAGAATCCCTCGACGAACTCCCGGCCCCACGCGCCGCCGTAGCCCGCTCCCGCCTCGTACTCGTGGGTGATCGTCCGGTGGGGCGTGGCGCCCCAGTCGTCGTCGGTCGACTCGAGTTCGAGTTCGGTTTCGCCCTCGAAGCCGAACGTGCGTCCCATCGGGTCCCAGCTGCTCCAGCCGCCGCTGCCGTAGAGGTTCAGCTGGGTGTCGTAGACGCCCTCGCGCAGGTAGTAGCCGCAGTGGACGGTTCCGAGCGCGCCGTCGGCCGTCTCGAGCTGGAGCGTCGCGCCGTCCTCGACGTCGACGCCGTCGAACGCGGTGGCCATGCTGGCGTTCACCCGCACGATCGGATCCTCGAGGAGCCACGAGAGCAGCTGGATCCAGTGGATGCCGAGCCACTGGAGGATGCCGCCGCGGCTCGCGTCCGCGTCGAAGATGAAGTGGTCGGCGTCGCGGTACTCGAGTTGCGAGGCAACGAACCGGGCCTCGAACCCGCGGAGGTCACCGAAAAAGTCGTCGTCGATCCGCGATTTCAGCTGTGCGGCGATCGGGTGGCCCTGCCAGGGATAGGAGACACAGACCGTCGCGTCCGCGCGTGCCTCGGCCTCGAGCAGCGGCTCGAGCTCCGCGGCGGTGCGTGCTGCCGGCTTCTCCGTGTAGACGTCGACGCCGTGCTCGAGCGCCCGTTCGATCGCCGCCGGCGTATCCCGGTTCGAGAGCGTCACGAACACCGCGTCGACGGCGGCGTCCGTAAGCATCGTCTCGAGGTCGCCGTAGACGGGGACGTCGCCGAGACTCGCGATCGAATCGACGTCGAACGCGTCGTTCGGTTCGCAGGCACAGGGTACCGTCGCCGGTAGCGTCTCGAGCGTCTGCAGGTACGGCTCGGCGTGGTGGTGGTCGAGGCCGACGTAGCCGACCCGCGGGCCGGTCGTACCGTCGGCGGACCCGACGTCCGTGGTTGGGGGATCGGATCTCGCCATAATCACTCGAACGCGGGGATGACTTCGTCGCCGAAGCGCTCGAGCGTCTCGAGGGTCGTCTCCTGGGGTTGTCCGGGGAACTGGCAGCGGACGTACACCTGGTCGACGCCGAGGGCCTCGTACTCGCGCAACTGCTCGATGCAGTCGGCGGGCGAGCCGATAACGAACTTCTCCTCGAGTTCCTCGTAGTCGACTTCGACCTCGTGTTCGTCCATGTAGGTCTGGCCCCAGCGGGCGTACATCTGGTAGAGTTTCAGCAGGTAGGGCTCGATGGTCTCCCGGGCCTCCTCGACGGAGTCGGCGACGAAGCAATCGCGCATGAGTACGACCTGGTTGTCCTCGCGATCCATGTCGAACTCCTCGAGCGAGGACTCGTAGACGCCGATCTGCTCCTCGAGGTCGGCGGTCGTCGAGGAGGCGCTGGCGATCCAGGCGTCGCCGCGGTAGGCCGCCCGCTTGATCGCGATGTCGGCGTGGCCGCCGATCCAGACCGGCAGGTCGCCCTCCGGTCGGGGACTGACGAACACGTCGTCGAACGACCACTGCTCGCCGTCGTGGGAGACGCTCTCTTCGCTCCAGAGGCGCTTGAGCACGTGCAGCGACTCGATCATCGCCTTCGATCGCTCGTCCATCTCGATGCCGAACGGTTCGATCTCGCGCTCGCGGTAGCCGACCGCGGCGCCGAAGCGCATGCGACCGCCCGAGAGCCGGTCGATCATCGAGACGTACTCGGCGAGGTGCAGCGGGTTGTACAGCATCGGTAACATCGCCATCGTCGAGAGATCGAGCGTCTCGGTCCGCGCCGCGATCGCCGAGAGCGCCGTGATTGGTTCGACGACGCCCTCGTCGTGGACGTGACGTTCGCCGAGCGAGACGCCGTCGAAGCCGACATCCTCGATCAGTTCGGCTTGCTCGTACAGGTCGGTGACCTCGAACTCGCCGTCGGGCGTGTAGTACTGGTTCAGAAAGACGCCGAACTTCACGACCGGGTCACCCCGTTCTCGGCTCCCTCGGCCGCTGTGTGGCGGTTTCTTCCGTCAGGACGGGAGAGCGACGCTGACATCTCTCCGTTCGTTGGACTGCTGGCTGACATTCGTTCGTTTTGGTCGACGGACTAGTTCCTAATGTACCTTGTGATGGGTGTGACCACCACTCACTCGAGCGAACTCGTCGGGGACGTCACTCGAGACCCAGTACCGATCGCTCTCGGGCCGATCCGTACGGTTTTCGTCTCGAATCCGAACTGTCTCGACGATGGTTATTTATGGTACGTAATTACGTATTACAGTGTATGTCAACACGACTTTCGGGTGTGGTAACGGGTGGGAGAGTGTGGAGCCAGCTTCGGGCGATCGGTCCGGCGCTCGTCCTCGCGGCGGTCGTCGTCGGTCCGGGGAGCATCGCCCTCAGTACGATCGCCGGCAGTCTGTACGGCTACCAGCTGCTCTGGGTCCCGATCGCCGCGACGGCGTTCATGATCGTCTACACCTGGATGGCCGCGCGGATCGGGCTCGTGACCGGCGAGACGATCCTCGAGGTGACGAGGAACCGGTACGGGTCGGGAGTCGCGACGGCCGGGGGGTTCTTCGGCTTCCTCGCGATCCTCGCCTTTCAGGCCGGAAACAACGCCGGTATCGGCTTCGCCACCAACGCGCTGGTCGGTTACGACGTTCGCCTGTGGGCTGGGGTCTTCTCGCTCGCCGCGATCGGCTTCCTCTGGCTGCCCGACCTGTACGAGAAGGTCGAACTGCTGGTCAAGACGGTCGTCGGCATCATGCTGCTCGCGTTCGTCGGGACGCTCGCGACCGTCGGCTTCGACGTCCGGGCCAGCACGACCGGCATCGTGCCGAGCGTGCCGGACGTCGACGGCGCGCTCCTCGCGCTCGGGATGGCCGCGACGACCTTTTCGATCGCCGCGGCGACCTACCAGAGCTACCTCGTCCGGGAGAAAGAGTGGGGCGTCGACCAGCTCTCGGAGAAGGGAGCCGATAGCATCCTCGGCATCGCCGTGCTGGGGCTGCTCGTCACGGTGATCCTCCTGACCAGCGCGAGCGTCATTCACGGCACCGGCGAGCCGGTCTTCTCGGCGACGGGCATGGCCGCCCAGCTCGAGCCCGTCGCCGGTCCGGGCGCGTTCTACCTGTTCACGCTCGGCTTCTTCTTCGCGAGCCTCTCCTCACTGGTCGTCAACGCGCTCATCGGCGCGACGCTGCTGGTCGACGGCCTCGGCCGCGACCCCTCGATGGACGGCCGCCCGGTCAAGGTGTGGTCGACGGCCGCCGTGCTGTTCGGCCTCGTCGTCGTCCTGATCTTCGAGGGCGATCCGGTCGAACTGCTCCGCGTCGCGCAGGCGGCCGCCGTCGTCGCCTTCCCGCTGCTCGGCTTCCTCATCCTCGCACTCGCCAGCAGCGACGAGGTCATGGGCAGACACTCGAACGGCCGGCTCGCCACCGCCCTCGGCGTCGTCGGCTACCTCGCGATCGTCGGCATCGTCGGCAACTACCTCTACGAGGTCGTCTCCGAACTCCTCCAGTACCTCTGATACGGTTTACTGTAAGTCATTACCGGCGCAACCGCCGCACGGGTCGCGGTTGCACCGGTAAATCGTTACAGCAATCCGTATGAGGGGTCGTCCTTCTCGAGCGACGTGCCCGCTTCCTCAAGGATCGCGTCGACGTTCTCGAGCGTCCGTACGGTCTGGTCCTCGATGGTGTCGACCTCGACCTCGCCCGTGTCGGGATCGACGGGTCCCTGGCCGGAGACGTGGACGGTACCGTCGTCGACGATCGCTTGCGAGAACGGGCCGATACTCTCCGGTGCGTCAGCGGTATTGATCGCGTCCATACACGCGCGTTATCCGCGGTAAAGTACACCTCGCCTCGATCCGAACTCTCAGTCGCGGCTAGATATAAGTGCGTGGCACCCCCGTCCCTCTACGGAGGACCGGAGCGGACCCCTCCACTCGAGCCAGCATGAGAACTATCATCACGAACGGCGAGGGAGAGATCTGGGACGAAGCGCAGCCGCGGCCGGAGCCGGGACCCGACGAGGCACTGGTCGAAATCCGTGCCGTCGGCATCTGTGGAAGCGACATCGGACTGATCCACGGCGAGGGGCCACCCTGGACGGAGTATCCGCTGACGCCCGGCCACGAGGTGTGTGCCGAGGTGGTCGAACTCGGCGACGACGTCGAGTCGCTCTCGGTCGGCGATCGTGTCGCGCTCCACGGCTTCGTCTACTGCGGTACCTGTACCGCCTGTCGCGAGGGTCGGTACTACCAGTGCGACGAGCTTCGGGAGATCGGCTTCACCGTCGCCGGCGGCTACCGGGAGTACGCCGCGTTTCCGGCCTACACCCTGACGCCGCTCCCGGACGACGTCTCCGACGTGGAAGCCTGCCAGATCGACTCGGCCGCCTGTACACTCCACGGTCTCCAGCGCGTCGAGACCTCGTTCTCCGATACGGCGGCCGTGCTCGGCCCCGGTTCCCTCGGACTGTTCGGCGTCCAGCTACTGAAAGCCCGGGGCGTCGACGACGTCGTGCTGACGGGGACGCGGGACGAACGACTCACCGTCGGCGAGTCGCTGGGTGCGGACCTGACCGTCAACGTCCGTGAGGAAGATCCCGTCGAGGCGCTTCGCTCGTACACCGACGGCGAGGGGGTCGACCTCTGCGTCGAAACTGCCGGCGCCGGCGACGTCGTCGAGACCTGTCTGCAAGCGACCCGAAAGCGCGGCTCGGTCGTCCTCACCGGCGTCTTCGGCGACTCGAAGGAGATCGACCCGAACCGGATCGTCGCGAAGGAACTCGAGGTCGTCGGCGGGGTCACGGCCGCGCACGCGACGGACGATATCGTCTCGCTGTTCCGCCGAGGGGACCTCACGACCGACGGGATCGTCACCCACGAGTTCCCGCTCGAGGAGTACGAGACGGCGATCGAGACGGTCACCGAGCGACGGGACGGCGCCATCAAGGCGGTTCTGCGGCCGTAGCCGCGCGCTCCTGTGAGCCCGGGATCCGCCGGTGGCGAACGAATGGACACCAGTCTTTAAGGTTCAGCGGCGGCACCGTAGCCCTAATGGCGATACGGACAGCCCTGTTTAGCAAGGTGCTACGCGACCGCTCGCTCGAGGACGCCGCCGAACTCACGGCCGAGATCGGCTACGACGGCTTCGAGCCGATGTGCAGAGACCCCCACCTCGACGTCGACCGCTCGCTCGAAGAGGTGACCGCGTTTCGCGACCACCTCGACGAGGTCGGCCTCGAGGTGCCGTGTCTGGCGACGTACACCGGCCACTACGTCGGCAAGTCCCGAGAAGAGTGCGAGGCGGAACTCGAGAAACTCGAACGGTTCCTCGAGTTCGCCGACGCGCTCGACTGCGACCTCGTCCGGCACGGCCCCGGCGGCCCGCCGGTTCGGGAGGCGACCGACGACGACTACGAGCACGCCGCCTCCTGGCTCGCTCGCGCGGCCGACCGCGCGGCCGAGTACGACGTCACTATCGGCATCGAGATTCACGCCCACACGATCACCGAGACCGTGGCGTCCACGCGGCGGCTCCTCGAGGAGATCGACCGCGAGAACGTCGGCGCCATTCACGACGCCGGAAACATGTACATCACGCTCGACGACTACGGCCCGGCGTCGGTGCGGGAACTCGGCGACGACCTCGCACACGTCCACGTCAAGGACGAACGGCGGATCGACGACCCGGACCGGCCGGGCGCGTTCGAACTCGAGACCGACGACGGGCTCGAGACGTTCCAGCCGCGACTGCTCGGCGAGGGGAGCGTCGACCACGGCCCGCTGTTCGACGCGCTCACCGAGGCGGGGTACGACGGCTACGTCACCGACGAGTGTCACGTTCCGCGGGCGGACCTCGAGGACGAGCGCGAGGTCGCCGAGCACGAACTCGCGGCATTGAACCGACTGCTGAGTTGAGACGGTTTGCTGTACCGATGTCCCGGTCCGACCGCAGGACGGTCGCGATCCCACCGGAACTGACTTCCAGCAGACAGTAGGAGTGGTCACTCGAGTCGCGGTCGACCGACCGTCCCACCCCTCGACCGGACCGGCGCTCGCCCTCACCCGCGCTGGCGATCACGTCGCTGACAAAGCTTTTGTGAGACGGCTTCCACTGACTTGGTATCACATGACGGACGCCGAGAGTCCGCGCCTCGCGACCGAGGACGACTTCCCCGAGATGACGGCACTGCTCGACCGATACTTCGCCTACGAACGCTACGGGATGGCCGCCCGGCTCCCGTTCTGCTACGATTCCGAACGCAGCGACCGCCACGCGGTCATCGAGACGGACGGAGAGATCGTAAGCCACATCGCCGCGGTCCCGCAGACGCTCGTCGTCGGCGGCGACACCGTCGAGTGCTGGGGAATCGGCGGCGTCGCGACCGACAAACGGTACCGCGGCGACGGCTACATGAGCCAGCTGCTCGAGTTCTGGTTCGACCGGATGGACGACGCCGGCGTCCCGCTGTCGGAACTCAGCGGGAACCGACAGCGCTACAATCACTTCGGGTACGAGAACGCCGGCGCCGAACTCCGGTACACGATTTCGGAGCGGTCGTTCGCGGGGACCCCCGAGGCCGTAGCCGACGCCGTCGCGGTCTACGAGGGCGGCGACGACCGGCTCGAGGTCCTCCGCGAGCTTCACGGTCGGGAACCGTACCGCGTCCGGCGCGACCGGAAGCGAAGCCGGATCACGTTCGGCCAGCGGGGGCTCGAGACGCTCGTCTACGAGGGCGCGGACGGGCCGGCCTACCTCAGCCTCACGCGGGAGAGCCGCAGCCGCACGATCGAGGAGTTCGGCGGCTCCGAACGCGGCGTCGAGACGCTGCTCGGCCACGTGCTCGCGATGTACGACCTGAACGACCTCACGGCCCGCGTCCACCCCCGGCATCCGCTCGACGAGGTGTTCCACCGCCACAGCCGGTTCTGGCAGCAGCGACCGCACCGCAAACTGAACGTTCGCGACCTGCCCGCACTCCTCGAGGCCTTCGAGAGCCAACTCGAGCGGCGCTGGCTCGACCGCGGCCGCACCGAGCGCGGGGACGTCACGCTGGCACTCGAGGATTCGGACGCGGCCGTCCGGCTCTCGTACGGCCCGGACCGGGTGACGGTCGAGCGCGTCACCGGCGAGCCCGACGTCGCGCTCGATCGGCTCTCGATGACGGCGCTGCTGTTCGGCTTCCACGACCGCCAGCGCGAGGTTCGGCGGCGGGATCCGTTTCTCGAGGCGATGCTCCCGCTTCAGTTCTACATCTGGCCGACGGAGCACGTCTAGGCTCGAGGAAGGCGTCTCACTGCGTCGGGTCGGGGCCAGACGCTGGCCGAAGAAGGCAGTGCCGTCTCGAACCCGGAGCGACTCTCGGTCTCCCTCCTCGGTCGCCGTTCAGCGGGGTGGGACCGATCATAGCGGTAACCAGAATTATATATCAGGCCACGAGACGTCTCTACGATGATCGAGTTAGGGGTACTCGGGTTAGACACCAGTCACCCGGAGACGTTCGCGAGGATCCTCGACGGTCGCGCCGACGCCTCGATCGCCGCCGTCTGGGACGGCGGTGCAGTCCGCGAGAACGGCTACGAGCGCGAGTTCTGCGAGCAGTACGACGCGACCCGGTACGACGATCCACACGCGATGATCGACGACGTCGACGCGGCGATGGTGCTCGCGGTCGACTGGAACGACCACCGCGACCTGGCGACCCCGTTTCTCGAGGCGGGCGTGCCGACGCTGATCGACAAGCCCGTGGCGGGGTCGGTCGCCGACGTGACCGCGATCGAACGGGCGGCGGCCCGCGGCGACGCGCCGCTGTTCGGCGGCTCGGCGCTTCCGTTCCACCCGTCGGTTTCGTCGCTCGCCGACGCGACGCTCGAGACCGCGTTCTCCGTCGGCTACGGCGACACGTTCTACTACGGCGTCCATCTCGTCGACAGCATCCGCCTCCTCGCGGGGACCGACTGGACGCGGGTCACGCCGAACCGCGGACCGGGTCGAGTCGCGACGATCGACTTCGCGAACGGCTCCGCGGCGACGCTCCGGTTCGACGGCCCCGACGGGGACGGGACGTTCGGCTTTCTGACGGTCGGCGACCGCACCCGAACCGTCGAGATCGGTAGTTCGAGCGACGAACTCGAGCGGATGTACGAGCCGTTCCTCGAGGCGTTCCTCGCGACGGTCTGTGGCGAGCGGGACGACCGTAACCGACTCACAGACGCGGGGACGCTCCTGGTCGCCGTCCAGGCTGCCCTCGAAACCGGCGACCCGATAACGCCCGACGCCGACGCGCTCGAGACGACCGCGGTCGCCAGCGAGTCGTTTCTCGCCGACTACGAACCGTACTACTGAACGCCGGTTCGTGCCCGGAGCCGCCCGTGGTCGTCCGATCAGGAGTCCGCATCCGGCGCGACCTCGTCGCGGGCCGGACGGGGCGAGAGCGCGCCCGACTCGACCATCGAGACGAGCGGGTTGTCCTCGATCGACGGCGGCAGTTCGACCCGTCCGCGCCGGCGAACTGACTCGTAGCAGCCAAGAATAATCTCCATCGTCGCGAGCGCCCGCCGCGCGCTCAGTTGCGGTTCCGCGTCCGTCTCGAGCCCGCGAATAACGTCGTCGACCGCCGCCGGGATGTCGGCCATCGGCTCGCCCGTGTCGATCTCGTCCCAGGTCGCGTCGTCGGTCGTCTGCACCCGGAGCTGTGCGTCGCCGTCGGGGTTGAGTTCGAGGACGCCCTCGGTGCCCGAGACGCGCACGTCGCAGTCGATGAACGGCTCCTCGTCGCCGGTGGCGATGACGGCGTCGGTGCCGTCCTCGTACTGCCAGCGCGCGAACGCCCGGTTCTCGTTGTGGACGCCGTAGCGGACGTTCTCCTCGCGGTAGTCGATCTGGCCCATCACCCACGCCGCGGGGCGATCGTCGAGAATCGAGTTGCAGAGGTCGACGAGGTGGGTGCCGGCGTCGAAGAGGTTCTTCGTCGCGAGTTCGACGCGGGTGACCGCGCCGAGTTCGCCCGCCGCGACCAGCTCCGCCGCGCGCCGGCTCGGGGTCGCGACCCGGCGCTGGTGGTTGAACGTCAGCTGGACGCCGCGATCCGCACAAACCTCCGCCATGCGTCGACTGTCCGCCATGGTGTCGGCCATCGGCTTCTCGCAGTGGATCCCACGAACGCCGTCCGCGTTCGCGCAGTCGGTTACGATGTCGGCGTGGGTCGGGACCGGCGTACAGACGCTGACGATATCGGGCTCGGTCTCCCGGAGCATCACCTCGTAGTCGGTGTAGACGTTCGCCGCGTCGATGCCGTTGCGATCGGCGAACGCCGCCGCGTTCTCCTCGACGATGTCGGCGCAGGCGACGAGCGAGCAGCGCTCGTCCCCGTCGTAGGCGCTCGCGTGGTGGTACGCCATCGCCGCGCTCTCGCCCCACACCGGGTTATCCGGCTCCGGCCCTGTTCCGATGAACGCTATGTCGTAGTCTGACACGGTACCGGGGTAGTTGTGAACGTATCGGTAAATAAATATCGGAGGGGTGGGGTCCGAACACAAGTCGAACCGCACCGTTCGGTCGATCGACGACAGCAACTATAAGGTCCGATCGGAACTTGGTACGGCATATCATGATACCTATCGGAGACGACGCGACCGATCGTGCGAGACGCCTTCGCGACGCAGCCGTCGCCGATCCCGAGGGAGTCGCGCTCGAGGATGCCGTCGAACTGCTCGTGCTCGGCGATCCGGAGACGCGCCGGCTCGCGATGGCGTGTCTCGAGGACACCCTCGAGGCCCGACCCGGGGCGTCCGCGGCCGCCGTGACCGCGTTCGAGCGACTGCTCGAGGACGACGATCCACACGTCCGTCGCAGAGCGGCGCTCTCGGCGGGCGCGGCGATCGAGAACGGCGCCGAACCGTTCGCACCGCTCGTGCCGACGCTCGAGCCGATCGCCGCCGATCCCGCGGAGCCTGGACGGGACGCCGCGGTCCGGGCGCTTTCCGCGCTCGCCCTCGAGTGTCCCGACGCGATGACGGATGCGGTCGACCCGCTGCTGGACGCCTGTCACGCGCGAATCGTCTCCGACACCGCGTCGCACGAGACGGATCGCCCCCGGGACGACGGGGCGCCGTCGGCAGTCGGCCCGGAACGCGACCGGCGGACGGCCACCCGCGTCCAGGCGACCGCCGCACTCACGCGGATCGCGGCCGAGCGACCGGGGGCGGCCGTCGACCGCGTCGAGCGGGTCGCGGCCCTGCTCGAGGACGACCACCACCTCGTCCGGGCGGGCGCCTGTGAGGTACTCGAGTCGCTGGCCGAGTGGGATCCGGCCGCGGTGGAGCCGTTCGTCCCCGCGCTGGTCGACCGCCTCGAGTCGGATACGGACCACCCGGTTCCGTGGCGCGCGGCGGACGCGCTGAACGCCGTCGGTGAGGAGTACCCGGTCCGTGTCGGTGAGGAACTCCGCGATGCGCTCAGGAAACTGGCGGCGTTCCTCGACCGGCGCGATCCGGGAATCCGGGGGATCGGCGTCGGTCTCCTGGCGTACGTCGCCCAGGCCGATCCCGAGGCGGTCGAGGATACCGTCCCGCGCGTTCGTGAACTCCTCGAGGACGACCACGCGCCGGTCCGGGCGAACGCCGCGCTGACGCTCGGCCTGGCTGACCGCGAGGAGGCGGTCGACGCCCTCGAGTCGCTCGCGGCGGACGACCCCGACGGGGCGGTTCGGGACGCTGCGGCGCGGGCGCTCGAGCGGATCGAGAGCGAACGTTCCCGCGTCGGGGAAACGACCAAGTGAGTTCGGGAACCCGTTCCCGTATGCCGCCGCGTTCGCCGCCTCGAGACGGATTGCTCGGCTACTGGCCCGCCGGACGTACCCACCGGGCAACGGTGTGGGACGAGTCGCCGCGGGCGAACCACGGCCGGTACGGGTACGACGCGCGATGGATCTGGTTCACGAACCCACGCGCCGTCAGGTACGTCGGTGAACGAGACCGAACGTACGTCGGCTACCTCGGCGGGCCGACCGGGACCGACATCCAACTCGGCGCGTTCGACCACGACGCCGGCGGGTTCGAACGGGTGACGCTCGAGTCGTCGTTTTCGGCCGACGACCACACCAGCCCGTCGGTGCTCGTCGACCGTGACGGGCGAGTGCTCGTCTTCTGGTCGGAACACAACGGCGGCTCGATCCGCCACCGTCGCTCGAGGGTGCCGGAATCCCTCGATTCGTTCGGCCCGCTCCGGACGATCGACCAGGAGTGTGTCACCTATCCCAACCCGGTTCGGCTCGACGGACGACCGGGGACGCCGATCTACCTCCTCTACCGCGACCGGACGGTCACGACCGACGCGACCGACGATCCGTACGGCTACATGGGGGACGGACACGTCTACTACCGCCGGTCCGTCGACGGGGGCGACTCCTGGAGCGAGCAGACGCGGCTGGTGACCGCCCCGGAGGGCCACTACGGGACCTACTTCGTCCACGCGGCGACCGACGAGACGATCCACCTGTTTTTCACCGACGCCGAGCGGGGCGGGGACGCGCCGAAACACCACGTCCTGTACGCCGCCTTCGAGGACGGACGGCTCCGCGCGGCCGACGGGGAGCCGATTGCAACCGAGTCGGAGCTACCGGTGACGGTTTCGGACCTCGAGCGCGTCTACGACTCCGCGCCCCCCGACGGCGAGGACGCCTGGGTCTGGGACGCCAGCGTCGGTGAGAGCGGGGAGCCCGCGGTCGTCTACGCGACGTTCCCGTCGACGCTCGCCCACACGTATCGGTACGCCAGGTGGGACGACGACGCGGGGACGTGGCGCGACCACCACCTCCGGGACGCCGGGGGGTACGTCGAGGCCGCGGGCGTCGAGGGGCACTACTCGGCGGGCGTCGCACTCGATCCCGACGACCCGACCGTCGCCTACGCCTGCGTCTCGAGCGAGGGGTACCGCGGCGTCGAACGCCTCGAGACCGACACCGGCGGCCGATCGTGGTCGGTCCGGCCGGTGTGTGCGGATCCCGTCGGCACGCCGATCCGGCCGGTCGTCCCCGCGAACGCGAGCGAGGACTGTCCCGCGCTCTGGCTCGAGGGAGCCTACGAGAGCATGCACGGCTCCCAGACCGTCCTGCGGGGACTGCCGACCGACGGGACCGACGACGGAATCAACCCGGACGGCGAGCGCGGCGTGACGCTCGGACTGGACCTGGTCGACGAGCGGGCGGTTCGCGACGGCGTCTCCGTCTCGGCGCTCGTCCGGACGCGGGACGTCGACCGCAGCCAGACGATCCTCCAGTTCGGCGAGGGGATCCGACTCGATGTCGAGCGGGAGACGTCCGGCACGCTCGAGTTCGCGCTGGCCGGCGAAACGTCGACCGCGGTGGCGTCGTGGAACGATCTCGCCGCCGACGAGGAGCAGTTCGTCGAAGGGGTCTGGAACCCCGACGACGGAACGATGCGGCTACGGGTCGACGGAACCGTCGTCGACGAGGCGTCGTTCGGCGGTCCGATCGCGTTCGACGGCCCGAACGCGTCCTGGACGCTCGCGAGGGACGCCTACCTGCTCGGAAACGGTCTCGTCGGCACCCTTCGCGAGGTCCGACTCTACGGCCGGCCGACGACGGCGGCCGGACACCGGACGCTGCGAGCGTCCGGGAGGGATCGCCCGATGGACAACCGTTAAGGGACCCGTCTTCATTGCCATCACGTACCACATGCCTCCGTGCGAACTTCCGGTCGTTCCCCGACCGCGTCGCGTCGATCTGTCCGACGAAACGGTTCGATTCGAGACCCCGTTCGCGGTCGGAACGGAAGCCGAAGACGTCGATTCGACCGCGACGCTGCTGTCGGACCTCCTCGAGCGCGAGACGAACGAACGGGTCGTCCGGTCGGCCGAGAACCCGGACGTTCGGCTGCGAATCGACGACGGTCCCTCGAGCCCGGTCGACGATCCGGAGGGGTACGTCCTCGAGGCCGACGGAAGCGGGATCGCCGTCCGCGCGCCGACGGCCGACGGGCTTCGCCACGGTTGTCAGACCCTCGTCGGGGGCCTCGAGCGCCGCGACGGATCGTGGCAATTCCCGGCCGGCGAGATCCGCGACTGGCCCGAAACGCGGTGGCGGGGGTTCATGCTCGATCCGGCCCGAGGGTACCTCCCGCTCGAGCGCGTCAAACGGCGGATCGACCAGGCCGCGCGGGCGAAGCTGAACCGGCTCCACCTCCACCTGCTCGACCACGAATCGTACGCCCTCGAGTCCGAGGCGTTCCCCGAACTGAACCGCGGTCCCGACGGCGAGGAGCGCCCGGCGTACTCCCCCGACGAGATCGAGGAACTCGTCGCGTACGCCGGCCGCCGCGGGATCGAGATCCTCCCCGAGGTCGACGTGCCGGGACACGCGACGCACGTCCTCGAGACGTATCCCGAACTCCGGTGTACTGTCGCAGACGGCGAGGCGAGCGACGGGACGCTGTGTCTGGGCACACCGGAGACCGACGCGTTCGTCCAGACGCTGCTCGAGGAGGTGGTCGAACTGTTCCCCTTCGAGACCGTCCACGTCGGGGGCGACGAGTGGGCGATGAACTACTCGTGGGACGAGTGCTCGCGGTGCCGAGAGCGGATGGAACGGGAGGGGTCGGAGACGGTCGCCGAGCACTTCTACGGGTTCGTCCGCCGGCTCCACGAGACCCTCGAGGCCCACGAGCGTCGGCTGATGTGCTGGAACGACCAGATCGACATCGCGGAGTCGCCGGACCTTCCGCGGGACGCGCTGGTGCAGTTCTGGCGCGTCGCCGGGACGGGACGCGGTCCGGTCGAGGGCTGCAGCCTCGAGCGCTTCCTCGAGGAGGGGTTCGAGGTCGTCAACTCCTACGTCTACGCGGCCTACGTCAACGGCTGGCTCTCGGAGGAGTACCTGCTCGGCTGGGACCCCCGAAGTCGGCCGTCGGTCCCGGACGACCGGGCCGAGGGGGTGATCGGCGGCGAACTCCTGGCGTGGGAGCCCTCGTCCGAGGAGACCCGCGAGTACTTCGAGCGCGCGCTGCCGTCGGCGATTCCGGTCTTCGCCGATCGGCTCTGGACCCCCGATCCGATCGCGGATCGCCCAGCGTTCGCGACGGCGCTAACCCGGCACGCGCTCGGTCCGTTCGTCCCCGACGGGTTCGACGTCTACCGCGAACTCGGCGGGACGATCCTCCCGACGGACGGCGAGAACGTCCCGTCGCCGCCGGCCCACGCCCACCGCTCGCTCGGCGACCGGACGCCCCGCGAGGCCCGCGACGACTACGACGACGCCCTCGAGACGTTCCGGGCGCTGTCCGACTCGGGGGAGGCGG
>NZ_JBLRWX010000067.1:0-20361 GCF_047921035.1 Natronococcus sp. | reverse complement strand
CTGGGAGAAGGTGTTCTTCCTGAGCGAGCGGGAGGTCGTCGTGACGGCGGTCGTCGCGACCGACGACGACGGCGGGACCGGGGAACCGCTCGTCCTGTTGCTCGAGGCGGGGACCGACGAGATCGAGGGCCGCCGGGGCGAAATCGCGTCGCTCGCTCGCGAGCACGGGACCGTCGTCGTCGCCGATCCCCGCGGCGTCGGCGGGGTACGGGCGCGGGACGTCAACACGCCGCTGCAAAACGGCGGCGGCTATCACGACTACCACGGCACCGTGTACAAACTCGCCTCCGACGCCCTGATGGTCGGGACGTCGCTGCTCGCGATGCAGACGTTCGACGTCCTCCGCGCGGTCGCGTACCTCCGCTCCCGGCTCGAGGACGAGCGCGGGATCGAGGGCGACGCGGAACTCGCGATCGAGGGGCGCGGCCCCTGGAGCATCCACGCGCTGCTCGCGGCGGTCGTCGAGCCGTCGATCCGGACGATCTCGGCCGTCGATCCGTTCCCATCGTTTCACGAACAGGCGACGACCGAGGAGATCCCGGTCGACCACCGCCTGAACGTCCACGGGATCGTCGGCGAGTTCGACGTGCCACAGCTGCTGCCGGCACTCGAGGACCGCGACGTCGACTGGGACGGCGGCCTCTCCCGATACCGGTGACCGTCGGTCGGCGAAACAGTTTAGCCCGCTCGCTCTCACGCGTTTTCCATGCAGATCGGACTCTGTACGATCTCGAACCGGGACGCGAGCGTCGACGCCGTGATTCGCGAGGCCGGCGAGGCGGGCTACGACGGCGTCGAACTATGGGGTGAGGACCACGTCGGCGACGGCGACCCGGAGACGTGTCGGTCGATCCGGGAGACCGCCCGCGAGGCGGGCCTCGAGATCCCCGTCTACGGCTCGTACCTCCGCATCGGCGCACCTGACTTCGACGAGACGGTCGAGCGCGAACTCGAGGTCGCCGATCGACTGGAGGCGGACCTGATCCGCGTCTGGGCCGGCAGCCAGGAGTACGGCGACCACGACGACGACCACTGGAACCGGGCGGTCGCGGACCTCGAGCGAACGAGTCGCCTCGCGGCCGACCGGGGGCTCGGCGTCACCGTCGAGAAGCACGCGAACACGCTCACGAACGACGGCGAGGGCGCGCGACGGCTCGTCGAGGCGGTCGATCGCGAGAACTGTCGGCTCAACTGGCAGCCCGCGTTCTCGATGGCCCCCGACGCGCTGACCGCGGAGGCCCGCGACCTCGCACCCCTCTCGAACAACGTCCACGTCCAGGCGGTCCCGGAACGGGGCTCTCGCGACCGCTGCCCGCTCGAGGACGCCTTCTTCGACCTCGAGGAACTGCTCGACATCTTCGCTGACGCCGGCTTCGACGGCTTCGTGAACGTCGAGTTCGTCGACGACGACCGCCCGTACCGGCGAGCGATCGAGGCCGATCTCACATACCTCCGTCGGATCTCCTCGTAGGTCCCTCCCCCGCTCGAGCGCGACGTTGCCCGTCACCGGACCGCGAAACAGTGCGTCTCGAGCCGCCGGAGATCGGACCTACTCCCGCGACCAGGTCGACGTCAGCGGAATCCTGACGTCGTCGTTCTCCGCGACGATGTACTCGTAGCCGCCGTCCTCGAGTTCGTCGGGGTCCTCGAACTGGCGAACGAACGTGCGCTCGCCGACGTCGACGGTCACCGCGTTTCCGCGGCCGACCTCCAGTTCTTCGATCGGGTACGCGCCGTTGTCGGGCGCTCGCGGCCCCTCCATGATCGGAATCTCGGGGGCCGGCCGTCCCCGCCACGGGTTCGAGTCGTCGTTGTCGACGTAGACGAACCCCGCGTGTCGATCGAGTTCGCGTCGGTCGGTCGCGATCCGAACCTCGAGTTCGTTCTCGAGGCTCATGCCGCGCGTAAAGTCCTCGACGAACCCTCGCACGTAGGCGGTCGATTCCTGCACGAGCGGCGCGTCCCCGACGGGAGCGAGGCGCGTCCCGTCGTGGACGTAGGCGTACTCGGGCTCGCCGTCCTCGGTCGAGTAGACGCCGAAGAATCCCGTGAACGCGAACGTCTCGTCGACGGTGACCGAGTTCGACCTCCCGGTCGTGCGGACGACGTAGTCGGTGCGCCCGCCCGCGAGGTCGATCTTGAGGGCGCGACCCTCGCCTCCGGTGACCGGGACCTCCTCGATCGAGTCGACGACGCGGTCGCCCTCGTAGTGCTCGATGACGGAGGTAAACGTCGTCTCGAGGGCCGTGCCGTGCCGGCTGAGGAACGCATAGCGCAGACTCTCCTCCGGGGCGGCGCTACCCGAGCTGTGCGGGGGGTAGCCGTCGGCGAGCGCGACCTCGTCGAACTCGCCGAACGAGGTCAGCCGCAGGTGGACGTCCTCGGCGTCGTCGTCGCGGCGGTCGAACTGATCCGCGACGTCCCAGTCGACGACGACTCTCGGGTCGGGATCTGGATCGCGTTCGACCGTATCGAAGTAGTTGAAGCCCGCGCCCGCCGAGTTCGGCGAGCGAGCCCGGTCGTACGCGTCGTCGGCGTACGGGACGTCCGGGCCGGCCAGCGTTCCGCCGTCCTGTGGGTCCAACTCGAGTCCCTCGGTCGCGACGGTCGCCTCCGTCGCGTGGAAGCTAAAGCGGTGATCGTCGCCGCCGTCCACGCGGAAGAAGTCGACGGCGTAGGAGTGCTCCTCGTCGACGGTGATCGTGGCGGTCGTTCGACGGTACTCGTCGGTCTCCTCGTAGACGTGAGGGGCCTCGACGTCGACCAGGTTCACCCGCTCGTCGCTTCCGTCGAAGTGACGCGGGGTGCCGACCCAGTGGTGATCCTGTCCGCGCTCGTCGACCACGACCGTGTTGTGGCTGATCGTGTTGTCCGTAAAGAACAGCCGCGGGGGATGGCTTCCCGTCGCCTCGGGGTAGCCGAGGTCGCGGGAGAGTTCCATCTCGTTGGCCGCGACGCCGATCTGTAACGCGTCCCGGTGGGCGTGGCTCGTTCCGCCGGCCCCGTTCCCGTTGCGGCCGTAGTACATCCAGACGGCGCGCTTGGCGTTCCCCACGTCGGCGGCATCCCGCTGTTCCCGATCGTCCTCGTCGAGCGTCGTCAGGGAGTACAGCGCCATGCTGTACCCGCCCGCGTCGTCGTTTCGACCGACACACTCCCAGCGCATCTCGTTTGTGCCCGCCCGGAGGTCGACGGAGTACGTCAGCGTCTCCCGTCCGGTCCCGTCGGCCATGAAGTCGACGGTGTCGACGTACTCGTCGTTGACGTACAGCTCGTAGATTCCGTACGTGTCGACGAACAGCGCCTCGATCTCGAGGTCGTACGCCGCGGCGTCGTCGACGTCGAACTCGAAGCTCCACCACTCACCCGCCTCGTCGGCCTCGAACTGGATGGCCTCCTCGAAACTGTCGTCGATCGGCGCGGAGGCCTCGGCGAAGAGGTCGGAGGTGTCGTAGGTCTCGCCGACGGATCCGATCTCGTGGTTTTCGCCGTCGCGAAGCGCGGCGAAGCCGAAGCCGGCAAGGTTCCGACTCGGCAGATCGAGCGGTCCTTCCGCATCGATGATCGACTGCACCTCGTCGGCAAGTCCCTCGGGTTCGTCCTCGTAGATCGACCCCCTGATACCCGCCGTCGAGTAGCCGTTCGAGTAGTGCCAGAGCTGAGCGAAGATCGGCTTCCCCGTCACCTCGTACCCCTGGGCTACCGCGCTCCGGCTCCACTCGCTCCCCGAGGGGTGGTGGGTGTCGCCGAGCGCGGGGGAGAACTCGTCGAGCAGGAGGAGATCGCCGTTGATCTTGAGCGCGTTCTGGAACTTCGGATGCTGGTAGAGGTCGGCACCGTCGAACCCGTCGTACCCCTCCAGGTTCTCGACCACCTGCAGGATCGACGACATCCTGATCCGGTTGTACCCCAGCGATCCCTCGTGCCAGTAGCCGTCGCGATCGCACTCGTCGACGATCGGGGCGAGGACGTTTCCGCCGGTGGTGTACCAGTTCTCAGGCTCCTCGTCCCACTGGTCGCCGTCGAAGTACTCGTCGCCGGGCTGGAACACCCACTCGAGTGCCTCCCGCGTGTAGCCGTCCTCGCGGGTGTCGTCCTGGACGCGAGCGGCGATCGCGAGCGCCGACAGCTGTCCCCGCCCCGGTGCCATGTCCGACTCCTTCGCGGCCGGGAGCATCTCCTGAAGGTAGTTCTCCTCGATGTTCTCGCGGATCTTTCCGACCGAGTCCTTCTCCGGAAGCCCGGGGTACTCGTCGGTCTTGGCCTCGAGGAACCCGACCACCGCGTCCGCGACCTCGGGATCCTCGAGCGCGGGGAAGAACGCGTCGTAGGCGACCAGCAGGTTTCGCGCGAGGTTCCCCTCCCAGTGTGAGCCCACGATGCGGCCGGTCTGGCGGCCGCCGGTGCTGTTCCAGAAGCCGTGTTCCCCGTGCTGGTAGTCCCAGATCGACATCTCGGGGTAGACGTCGGCGACCCGGTCGAGAACGACCAGCCCGGCGGTCGCGTACTTCGGGTCCTCGGTGAGCAGGTAGGCGTCGACCAGGGCGTCGAGGAGCCGTCTGATTCCGCCGGGTCGCCACGTGAACCAGTGGTTGTAGTACGCGACGAAGTTCCAGCGGTTCCCCGCGCCGCCGCCGAGGTCGTCGTCCTCGTCGTGCCACCCCCAGCCGTCGTCGACGCCCCACCCCTCGCCCATCTCGGGGTGTTCCTCGTTGACCAGCAGGGAGTCGTCGGCCAGTTCGGGGTCGAACATCCCGCGGTCGTCGAGCCCGCTCTCGCGGTAGGCGCCGAAGTCGTTCGTCGGGACGACCAGGTTCCCCTCGCCGTGGGGGTTCTCGACCGTCGTCTCGATCTTCCACAGTCGGTCCGTCCCTGGCTGGCTGTATCCGCCGAGGAGACGTCGCTCCTCCGTTTCGCCGCCCCCGCGGGGGATCCTCTGGGACGTGACCAGCCGCCAGAGGCTCTCGAGGTCCGGACCGTACTGCTCGAGGCGCGCCTCGGCCTGACTGACCGCGGTATCCCGTTCACTTTCGGCCCAGTCGTAGCGGTCGATGTTCGCCTGCGCGTTCGCTCGCATCTCGGCCGTCCACATCGTGGGTCGGGTCTTCAGGTGGTAGCGCTCGTCGTCTTCGGCCGCCGCGCCGGTGTCGGTGACCGAGACCAGTCCGCCGAGTACGCCGGCACCGGTCGTGGCCAGTATCGACCGTCGTGACACGGCGTCGAGTATCGGGACCGATCTCTCCCTGGGCGTATCGCTATGGTTACCCTTGTCTCGTGGCATCAATAAACATACTATACTACCGAATAAAATAATTTTCGGTAGTATTCTTCCTGCGAATGTATAGGAATCGATTCGCGGGCGGATCTCGATCGGGAACGACGAGGACGCCCGACGGCACAAGGTTTTTGCGGTCCGTTTTCGAACCGACCGGGCATGTGTACTCGAGCGCAGTCGGTGATTCGGCGTGCCTGACGAGACGACGATCTACGACGACCTCGGCGTCCCGACCGTCGTCAACGCGACCGGAACGAAGACCCGGATCAGCGGGTCGTTGATGCGCGAGGAGGCGGCCGACGCGATGCGCGACGCCTCGCGGTCGTTCGTCCGCATCTCGGACCTGCAACAGCGTGCCTCGGAACTCGTCGCCGAGGCGACAGGCGCCGACGCCGGCTATGTCACCAGCGGCGCGAGCGCCGCGCTGTCGATGGCCGCCGCGGCGTGTCTCGCGGGCGACGACCTCGAGGCGATGGCCCGACTTCCCGATACCGAGGGGCTGGCCGACGAGATCGTCATGCCGCGAACCCACCGGAACGGCTACGACCACGCCCTCCGATTGCCCGGGGCGACGATCGTCGACGTCGGGACGAACGACTCCCACCTCGGCACCGGCGCGGAGAACGTCGAGCCCTGGGAGATCGAGGCGGCGATCACCGACGAGACCGCCGCCGTCGCCTACATGGCGAAACCCTACACGCGGCCGCCCCTCGAGACGGTCTGCGAGATCGCCCACGACCACGAAGTACCCGTGATCGTCGACGCGGCGGCGGAGCTTCCGCCGGCCGCAAACCTCTCGCGGTTTCTCGAGCAAGGCGCCGACCTCGTCGCGTTCAGCGGCGGGAAGGCGATCCGCGGCCCCCAGTCGACGGGCATCCTCGCCGGCGACGAGGAGCTGATCACGTCGGTCGCCCGCCAGCACCTGGACGTGCACGCGGCCGAGGCCGTCTACGACCCGCCGGCCGAACTCGTCGTCCCCGACGAACTGCCGGGCGTCCCACGACAGGGGATCGGCCGTTCGATGAAGGTCGGCAAGGAGGAGCTCGTCGGCCTGATTCGCGCGCTCGAACTGTTCCTCGAGGAGGACCACGACGCCCGGCTCCGGGAGTACCACGAGCGCGCACGGCGACTCGAGGCGGGACTCGCCGACGTCCCCGGGCTCGAGACCCGACTCGAGGGCGGCGACAAGACCGACGCGGTCACCCGGGTCGCCGCGACCGTCGACCCGGACCGTGCGGCGACCGACGCGACGGCTCTCGTCGGGTCGCTTCGACGGGAGACCCCGCGCGTGTTCGTCGGCGCCGACCGACTGGACGACGACGAGTTCACGATCGATCCGATGTGTCTCACGGACGACGAGGCCGACTACGTCGTCGACCGAATCCGGGCGACGCTCTCGTAGGACGGAGAGAGTGTCTTCGGCACGAATCCGTCCGCGCGTACTCGAGTGTCTTCCGAGGTCTCGAGACGCGCAGCTCCGCTCAGGCGCGGATCCAGCGTCCGTCGTGGGCACGATACCAGTCGTCGTTGCGCGTATCCAGAATCAGGGCGTTCGACGCTTCGGCGAATTCGGTATAGCCGTGCCACTCGCCGCCGGTAGACGGGTCGCCGTCGTTCGTTCCCCGTCCGTTGCGGAGGACGCGCGTAACCGAGCCGGTAGTGACGGGGTACCGCTCCCGATCTCGCGCGTGTTCGTCTCTGAGAACGAGCGAATACAGTGCCATGTTGTAGTCGCTTGCGTCCTCGTTCGTTCCGACAACCTCGAATCGCATCGAGTTGGTTCCCGCCTGCAAATCGAGATCGTACGTGATCGTTTCGCGACCGTCTCCGTCGGCGAAGAAATCGAGCGTGTCGACGTGCTCGCCGTTGATCTCCACGTCGTAGATTCCGTACGTCGATGGCCCGAACAGCGCGTCGAGATTGATTTCGAACTCGCCGGAGTCGGAAACGTCGAACTCGAACTCCCACCAATCGCCGTCGCCGTCGGCGTTCAATTGGATCGCGTCGGGGAAGGTATCGTCGACCTCCGTCGACGCCTCGACGAACAGGTCGCTCGTGTCGTAGTGGACGCCGGGGGGCCGGGACTGCCGTTGTGTGTTGTTCTCGAGGCGGACGGTATCGACGCCGCCGTCGATGATCGGTGCGTTGTGAACCGTATTCTGCGCGATATCCATCAGCCGAATATCGTTCTCGGCGTCCGCCCCGTCCACGAACGCCGCCCTGGAGTCACCGTCGGGATCGAAGATGGTGTTGCGCACCCGCACTTGCGACACCTCGACGCCATCGACCAACTCGTTGGAGATGAACACGTCGTCGCGGCTGTAGCAATCCGAGATCGTAAGCGTCTCCACGCTTCCTTCGGGCGACCAGTCGTACCCGATCAACCGCACCGCCGAGTCGAAGCCCGGCCGGTACCGTTCTCCGTCCCGGCCTTGCTGGCCCCGGAGTTGGACGTTCTCCACCGAATCACGGATCGCGATCTGCTGGCAGTCCGTTCGGTTGTCCTGGAGCGCGACGTTCTCGACCGGGCCGTCGACGATAAGCGAGACGATTCGGCATTCGTTGTCTTTGATCAGGACGTCCTGCAGTCCGCCGCCGCCGACGTGGACGGTAATGAACTCGTCGGTGATACAGTTTCGAACGACGATGTCCTCGGGGTTGACGGACTCCTCCCGAACGTCCCAGGCGAACTGGATCCCGGTGCCCGGGATATCGTACGCTTCACAGCCGATCATCTTCCCGCCGGTGCGCGTCCCGCGGTTCGCGATTCCGTCGTACCCGACGCGACGAGCGACGCAGTTCCGCTGGACTCCGTGTTCGGAACTCGTGATATACGTGCCGAACTGACGGGTTCCGGCCTCGGAGCCGTAGTCGTGCATGACGTCCGTGACGGTGACTCCCTTCTGGCGCGGCGACTCGCAGTTGTGGAACCACACCGGCGCGTGACTGAACCCCTCCCACTCGAGGTTCTCGAACGAGACGTACCCGCCCTCGACGGCGACGTTCTCGTTACCGGCGTCGTGGTCGCGGTTCGTCACGAGCGTCCGGTACGTTCGGCTCGCAGTCTCGAGTTCGTCTAATGCGTGATCGGCCGGCGGGACGAGCCGCACGTTGTCGTCGATTTTCAGCGTGAAGTTATCGGGGACCCGAACGGTCGTCGTCGGTTCGAAGACGCCCGCACCGTGGACGACGAGTTTGCGCTCGTCGTTCTCTGCAGCGGCGTCGATTTCGGCCTGGAGATCGGTATCCCACCGACTGGCGTGGACGTGACGGACGTCGTTGACGACTCGTGCGTCGATCGATCGTGCACTGATCGACTCGACGGGCGATGTATCGCCCAGACGCGCGGCGGCGCCGTTCCGACCGCTGTGGTCGTGATCTCCGGGAGCAAACGGTGGGCCGTCGCGTTCGTTACCGCCACCCTCGTCGCTTCGGGCTCCGAGCGCGCTACCCGTGAACAACACTCCCGCAGCACCGGCAGCGAGGACACTCCGTCGAGGGAGTGGGAGTCGCTGCGTCCAGTTTGGACTCGTCTCTGCCGTTGATTGGTTTTTCTTATCCATTTCCCCAATACATGATAAACATTCACAACTAATTAAATTCTTGGGTGGTCTCGACTAAACGGGTCGTCTCTGAGATCGCTTCAAGTGTGCGTCGATTGCTCGAACGGAGATTCGGGTGCCGAAACCGACGAATGTACCGCCGAGGCGTTGTACAGTTCGAGCGGGCGTGCCGTCAAACAGTGACCGCAACCGCCGTCTGGCGGTTCACCACGACCGAACGGCTAGTCGATCTGTTCGTCGTCGCTCCCGACCTTCTTCGCGTGTCGCGCTCTGATGCGCGGGTTGAACACGCGGTCCATCCCCTGGGCGAAGAGGATCAGGCCGAACGAGAGGACGACGACCGCGGCCATCGGCCAGAAGATCTGGTAGAAGTTGCTCAGGTTGACCAGCGCGTGGGCCTCGTTGTACGCGGTCTGCATCATGATCCCCCAGTTCGCGCTCGTGAACGGCAGGACGCCGAGGAAGTACAGCGCGACGGAGCCGAACACGACCTGGCGGCCGGCGTTCGCGAAGTTGATGAGGATGTACGGCATCAACTGCGGCGTGATGTCCCGCGAGAGGATCGTCCTCGAGGAGAGTCCCATCGTTCGCGAGGCCTCGACGTACGACTCCTCGCGAAGGGTGAGGACCTGCGAACGCAGCGCCCGCGCGAGTCCCGGCCAGGCGTCGATCGCCAGCACGACGCCGACGAGCCACGCCTGTCGGGGCGCCCAGATCGCCACGAGAACGATGAGCAGCGGCAGTCCGGGCATCGTCATGACGACGTCCGTGACGTACATGAGGAACTCGTCGATCTTGCCACCCTTGTAGCCGGCCGTAATCCCGAAGATCGCGGCGAGTCCGACGGAGACGATCGCTCCGGCGACCACCATCTCGAGCATGTCCGGCGTCGCGTGGACGAGGTTGCGTCCGATCGGGGTACCGTAGTTATCGGCCCCGAGCGGGTACCGGATATCGATGCCCGGAACGGAGATCGCACCCACCGACAGCTGGTGAGCGGCGCCGATATCGATCCAGCCGCCGTCCTCCCAGAGGGCTGCGACGCCGCCGTGGAACGGCTGGAGGTTGTTCGGAGCCTGATTGGTCCCCGGCGAGGTCACCAGACGCGGTCCGATCGTCCCGAAGAAGACGAACAGGGTGACGACCAGGATCCCGATCCGCGTTCGCCAGTCGTTCCAGGCGACCCGCCCCGGTGCGAGAACGTACGCGTCCAGCAGCCGCTCGAACCGTTCCCGCCTCGAGAAGTCGACACTGTCGACCTCCGAGAGGTGGCCGAACAGTTGTTCGTCGCTGAGCCGTTCGTCCGATTCCGGTCCTGGGTCGTTAGTATGACTCACTCTGATCACCTGATCCGATCCGCGGGTCGACGAGCCCGTACGTGAACTCGGCGATGAGAATGCCGATGAGCGTGACGATCGTAAAGAAGAGGAACGATCCCATCAACAGCGGGTAGTCCCGACGCATGACCGCGTCGAACGTGTACCAGCCGACGCCGGGATACGTGAAGATGAACTCGAGGAGCACGCTGCTCGAGAACACCGCGGCGATCCCGATCATCATCTGGGTGTACAGCGGCAGGATCGCGTTGCGCGCGACGTACCGGGTCGCGACCCGGGTCGAGCTGATGCCACGAAGCCGCGCGACGCGGAGGTAGTCCTCCCCGAGGATCCGGATAGAGTTGCCCCGCATCGAGAGGGCGCCCCCGCCGAAGCCGACGATGAAACTCGACATGATCGGGAGCACGGCGTGATAGGAGATACTCGCCATGAACCGGACGTTCAGGCCAGCTTCCAGGCTCGTGTTGTACCGACCGCCGGTCGGGAAGAGACCGAGTTCGTAGCCGAAAAACGCCAGGAAGAGAATCGCGCCGACGTAGTACGGCACCGAGTTCAGGAACGTCGCGAGGACGGTCATGTAGTTGTCGAACCGCGACCCCTCCTTGTAGGCCATCGCAGCACCGAGGAGAATGTTCGTCGTGTACCCGAACGCCAGTCCGTAGACGCTGATAAAGACCGACCACGGCATCGCCGTAAACAGGATGTCGAACACCGGGTCGTTGTAGAAATAGGAGTGGCCGAAGTCCTGGTAGAGGATAACGTCCTGCAGGTACTCGACGTACTGGACGTACCACGGCTGATCGGGGTCGAACCCGGTGTGTTGTTCGACCATCGCGTCGAGCACCTCGGGGTCGGCCGTCCCACCACCCGCTTCCATTTCAGCCTCGAACTGGGCACGCATCGCCTGGGCGGGGTTGCCCGGCATGAGCCGAAACAGCGCAAACGTGATCGTCGTCACGGAGACGAGCGTCACGACTGCGTGAACCGTTCGCTTGATAAAGTATCTCATCTACGATGGTATTGTGTCTCGTTGCAGTGATAATATATCTTATCCCGCGACGTCCCTCGGTTTCGAGTCACCAGAGACACCGCCACAGCATCCCGCCGCTCAGTGCCGCGAGGACCGACAGCCCCGCGACGTTCACGAGCGAGATGACGAACGTCTCGGAGCCGGGTTCGGCCGCGACGAGCCAGATGATCATGAGTCCGAGCAGGCCCGCCGAGAACACGAACAGCATTCGCCACGCGCTCTCGTAGTCACAGAGGTGATCGAGGAACGTCTTGTCGTATTTGCTGCTCATCCGTCTCTGAGATTTCGACACGGTAGCAAAAACCTTTGGTCGAGGTCAGTCGGCTTCGCCCTTCGTCTCGAGCGAGATCGTCTCGCTCTCGATCGGTTCGCTGTCCCAGTACTCGTGGTCGTCGTCCTCGCGGAAGCAGGCGACGCGAGACGCGCCCTCGGTGTCTTTCAGTTCGGGTGCGTTTCGCGTACACACCTCGCGAGCGTCGGGACATCGCGTCTGGAAGGGGCAGCCGCTGGGCAGGTCCGTCGGGTCGGGGATGTCGATCTCCCGGATCGGCGGGTCGGTGGCGTTTGCCTCCTTGGCCTCGTCCGGGTCGAGCGGCGGTGTCGCCCACCGGAGCACCTTGGTGTAGGGATGTTTCGGGTCGTGGATGATCTCCTCAGCCGGGCCGATCTCGACGAGGTTGCCGAGGTACATGATGCCGATCCGACCGTCGGACTTCTCGGTGAGATAGCGCGCGTTCGAGAAGTCGTGGGAGATGAACAGGTACGACGTGTTGAACATCTCCTGGAGGTCGAGCATCATGTCCATCATCTCCACCCGCAGGGAGACGTCGAGCGCGCTCACCGCCTCGTCGGCGAGGATGAGGTCGGGGCTCATGAGCAGCGCCCGAACGAGGACGACGCGTTGCTGTTCGCCGCCACTGAGCTGGTGGGGGAACCGCGCCGCGTAGTCCTCGGGGGGTTTCATTCCGACGCGCTCGAGGAGGTTGTAGATCACCGTCTCGCGGTCGTTCGGCCCGAGATCCGGCCGCCAGCGTTTCAGCGGCGCCGATAAGCTCGCACGGACGGTTCGAGAGGAGTTCAGCGAACTCCCGGGATCCTGGTGGACGATCTGTAACGCCCGTCGGACGTCGTCGAACTCGTAGTCGCCGTTCCCGGCTTTCGCTTCCCAGACGTCCTGCCCGCGGTAGCTGACGGATCCGGCGGTCGGCTCCTGGAGGCCGATCGCGGTCTTGCCGAGGGTGGTCTTCCCACAGCCGGATTCGCCGACGAGCGCGACGACTTCGTTCTCTCGGAGGTCGATCGACACGTCGTTGACCGCGCGAACGACGCGTTCCTTGCCGAACAGTTCGTCGATGAGCCCCGACTGCTCGAAGTGCACGTCGACGTCGTCCAGCGAGACGACCGTCTCCTCGCTCGAGTCGGTTATCGGCGACGAGCCGACGGGATCGTCCGGGTCGACGGCGAGTGCGTACTCGATCTCGTCGCTCGAGCGCTCCCAGTGGAAGCAGGCGGCACCTCGCTCGTCTGAGACGTCGTGGTAATCCGGATCCGATTGTCGACACTCCTCGGTCGCGAGCGGACACCGCGGGTGGTACGAACACCCCTGTGGCGCGTCGACCGGGTCCGGACTCTCGCCCTCGATCGGGTGCATGTCCTCGAGCGAGGCGTCGACGCTGGGCACCGACTTCAACAGCGCCCGGGTGTAGGGGTGGGCGGCGTCGCGGATGACCTGCTCGCTCGGCCCGTACTCGACGAACTCGAAGGCGTACATGACGGCGAGTCGGTCGGCCAGTCCGGCGACGAGCGGCAGATCGTGGGTAATGAAGACGATCGTCAGATCGTACTCCTCCTGTAAGTTCGCCAGGAGACTCATGATCGACCGCTGCATGAGCAGGTCCAGCGCCGCTGTCGGCTCGTCCATCACGAGCACCCTCGGCTCGAGAATCAGGCTCAGCGCGATGAGCGTTCGCTGTTTCATCCCGCCGGAGAGCTCGTGGGGATAGGAGTTGAGAACCCGCTCCGGATCGAGGTAGAGGTCCGCGAGCAACTGTCGGCCGTGTGCCATCCGTTCCTCGAGATCCTTCCCGTGGGCCCTAATCGTCTCCTCGAAGTGCTCCCCGATCTTCATCGTCGGGTTGAACGAACTCATCGCACCCTGGAACACCATCGAAATCTCCTCCCAGCGGAACTTCTCGAGTTGACTCTCGCTCAGCGACAGGACGTCGACGGGCTCCCCGTCGGGAGGGTGGTACATGATCTCGCCGGACGCCTGTCCGGGATCGACGACGGCGTTGAGCAGGGCCGATGCGAACATCGACTTGCCGCTCCCGCTCTCTCCGACGATGCCGAGCATCTCGTCCCGGTGGACGTCGAAAGTCACCCCGTCGAGGACGCGAGAGGTGCCACGTTCCATGTCGAAGGTCACGTCAACGTCACGTACCTCGAGAATAGCGTCCTGTGAGCTACTACCGTCGCGTGTGGTATCGAACTTCGTTTCTGTTCGGGTCATAGTTCAGCTGCCGGATGTCGCTCCACCCGCTCGTGTCGCGATTCGTCGACGGAATGGGACATCACGTTTCTGTGAGAGATTGTTTATCCCAACACACATATTAATCTTTGTGGCGTCGGCGGGTTTCGTCGCCGGCGTTCGGGGCCGGCGGACAAAGATTTATAGTAGGTCTTACAGAACGTAGGGTAGACACAATGGCAACCGCTTCGGAAAGCGACCCGCGCCGGACGAACGAACTGCTCTACAGGCTGCTCAAACTCCTCCGCGGATCGCTGCTGCTGTCGATCGTCGCGATCGGCGTCCTCCTGTTGCTTCTCGCCGCCGTCTTCGAGGCGCCCGTCGAACTCACCAGTCAGGACGGCGTCATCGCAGGAATGCTTGGGGTGTTCGGCATCTCGGCGATCGTCTCGGCCGGGTCGTTCTACGTCCTGCTCAAGCGTTTTCGGAGCCGCTAAATTTTGCTCTCGAGTACGAGCGCCCCTCGTGGCGTCCAACCGACCAGGGTAGAACGCGCTGCACGAACGCTCGCTCGGACGTCCGCTTCCCGCGGTCACATCGGTCGCGTCGATCCGGCAGTTTCGTCCCGTCGACCCGGGGCAGACGCGACCCGACTCTCTTCGACGGCGTCGAGAGCAGTGTTCGATCCGAACGCACAAACCCGAGAAAAATATTTAACCCATGACTTGTAATGGTAGTTTTGTATGCCAAACAGTGACAGATATGGCACCGTGGACTCCGCCGACGAGTTTCTGACGCGTCGTCGGATGTTGGCGGTGAGTTCGGCAATGGTCGCCGGGGGGCTTGCCGGCTGTATGGGTGGTGAGACGGACGACGACGACGAGACGAGTCTGATCTCCACGTGGCAGCCGACGATTCCGGACGAGATCAACTTCAACCACTGGGCGGGCGGCTACCCCTGGTCTCAGTCGTGGCTCATCCTCGAGCCCGTCCAGCGGTTTTTCGCCGACGGCACTATCGACAATCAGATGATCGAAGACTGGGGGTACGATCCCGACGAACAGGCCGTGACGGTGGAGTTCGAGGAGGGGTGGTACTGGTGGAACGGCGACCCGATCACCGCCGAAGACAAGTACTGGTTCGAGGAGTGTGCTCGTCTCTTTCAGGGCGACGGGAGCGACATCGAAGAGCTCGTTCTGGAAGACGACATGACGCTCACCCGGGTGTACAAGGACCCGCAGAACCCGCAGTTGCTCGAGTACTCGCTGGGCGGCTACCTCGGCGCGATGCAGCGCATGCACCGGGACTCGTGTAAGCCGTGGGCGGAAGAGCTCCGGGACGCGGACGATCAGGACGAACGACTCCAGATCCAGGAGGAGATGGCCGAGGAGATGCCGCTGCACATCTCGACGGTGATCGAGGACGGACTCGGAAACGGCCCGTTCCGGATGACCGACTACGACACGGAGGGGATGTACTTCGAACTGTTCGAGGACCACCCCTACGCCGACGAGATCGAGATCGACGAACTCGAGTTCATCCTCGCACAGGACGACGCGCTCGCACAGCGGATCCAGGGCGGCGACGTAGACTTCGGCTTCGGCCTGCTCCAGCAGTGGGTCGGCGAGGGTGCGGCCCCCGACCACATGGAGGACGTCTCCGTGTACGAGGACTCCTTTATGCGAAAGCTCGAGTTCTACGAACAGGGCCCGGGATCGGAACACATCCGCCAGTACGAGGTTCGGCGAGCGATCGCCCACGTGCTAAACCTCGAGCACATCTCGACGAACTACAACAACGAGAGCACGCCGCGCGAGGCCCAGACCGGCATGCCGTCGGACGTGACCGACAACTGGCTCGACGACGAGTACGTCGCCGACTACATCGAGTACTCGGTCGAGGACGACGAGGAACGCGCGACGGAGCTGATGGAACAGGCCGGGTACGAACTCGACGGCGACCAGTGGGTCGACGAGGACGGTGACCTCGTCTCCCTCGAGATGGTGATCCCGGACTACCAGACGAACCTCGCACGCTCGATCACGGACCAGCTGGACAACTTCGGCTTCGAGATCGATCTCAACGCGCTCGAATCGGCGACGTTCAACGACCGCACGTCCGACAACATCGACTTCGATATCACCGTCGGTAGCCACGGCGCCCAGACCGCACACCCGTTCTACTACTTCCGACACAACCACACCCACAGCAACGAACTGGGGGACACGATCGACATCGAGAACGCACTCGAGGACGGGGAGACGAGGTCGCCGTTCAACGGGCGCTCGATCGTGGTCGACCTTCCGACGGAGGTCGGTCAGGAAGATCTCTCCGGATCGACCGAAGAGATCAACATCTTCGAACTCGACCAGGAGTGGCGTACGGTCGACGACGAGGATCGAAACCGCGAGATCGCCGAGACGTTCTCGTGGTACTGGAACTTCCACTTACCGGGTATCGACCTCGTCGAAGTCCAGAGCGGAACGTTCGGCAACGGCCGGGACTTCGAGTTCAACACGGACACGAAAGACTGGGAGGCCTACCGTGGTGCGTACCGTGGCGTGAAGCGAGGCCACGTCTCGCCGCGCTAGCGACGACGCGACATCGATGCGCGACCCGACACGCGTTCGAGCCGGTGAGTGAACTGAGGTTCGATTCCGGACGCTGAACTGCGAATCGACTACCGTTCGACGGCACCGATTTGGCTTCGTTCTCGCTCACGAGCGTTTCGCGGACGGCACTCTTATTAGTATTCAGAGACGTTGTTGCCGATATGGATCTCGCCTGCATCGGGGCTGGCGTCATGGGCCAGCGATTGCTCGAGCAGTTCGATACTCACGACGACGTGACCGTTACTGCGGTCTGTGATCTCGACGAGTCGACCGCTCGTACCGTCGCGGAGCCGCGCGATGCGAGCGTGTACACGGCGTACGAACCGCTCTATCGGAACGAACGACTCGACGCCGTCGTCATCGCGATTCCGTCGTTTGCCCATACTGAACAGGCGATCATGGGCGCCGAGCAGGGGCTCGACCTCCTCGTCGAAAAGCCGGTCGCACGAACGAACGAGAGAGCGAGAACGGTTCAGGCTGCGATCGAGGAAAACGGCGTCATCTCCCAGTCGGGATACCTGTCCCGCTACTCGAGTCTGGTCGACCGGGCCGAAGAGCTGATCGCCGACCGCACGATCGCCCTCATAGATGGACGATACTGGGGTGGCGTTCCTGGACGTGAGTGGGGCCGACAGAAGGCGAAGTCGGGCGGTAGCAACGTCCAGTTGACGACACACATCTTCGATCTGATTCGGTACTTCGGTGGTGAGGTTCGGACGGTTACTGCGTTCGGCGGGTCGCGCGTCGATCTCGAGTCGATCGATTTCGAGGACGTCAACTCGACCACGATGAAACACGAGAACGGTGTGGTCAGTCACGTCTCGACGAACTGCGTGACGCCGGTCGGCCGCAAGCTCGAACTTGTCGGCGACGAGTTCTATCTCGAACTCGACTTCACTCACCGGACGCTCACGGGAACGGTCGACGACGAGCGGATCGAGTACGAGCCCGACGGTTCGAACGGGGCGCTTCGACGAGAGGTCGACGCGTTCGTCGCCGCCGTGACCGAACGGGACGACTCGTACGTCAGGAGCGATTACGCGGACGCCGCACGGACGCTCGAGCTCACGCTGGCCGCAAACGAAGCGATCGAGACCGGCGAACCGGTTTCGCTATCGTGATTCCGGCTCCTAGCTGTCTCGAGACGCCGGCACTTCGAAACGAACCCGGCCGTGCTACGCCGCATTTTGTTTTACTATATCAAATACTGAAACCGACGCACGGTCGTGGTGGAAAGCGGCCGCGCACCGGTCACGATATCCGACTCCTTCCCGGACGAAGCGGTCAGCGACGCTTCGTATTACAGAAATACAGGTGTAAACATACGAGCGGGTATTAACAGTGGCTATCACTGCACGGATCAGCCGATATTCAGTATTTGATATTAGTAAACAACGGTTAGTAGCACGTTCTACCAGATGGCTCCGTCTACTGTCTGTTCCCGGACGTGTTTTATCGATCGGTTCGTCGACGCACTCACTCCGACTGCGTGACGACGTAGCCGTCGAAGTTGAGGATAACCGACTGTGCAGTGTCGCCGAACAGCGCCTTTCCCGTTGGACTCCGTCGGCGCCCCATGATGAACACGTAATCGCAGTCGTTCGCGTCCGCGACCTCGAGAATCGCATCGGCCCGGTCGTCGTCATCGGCGACGACTTTCCCGACCGCTTCCGTCTCGAGGTCCAGATCCGAAAGCAGGTCAGTGATCGCCGTCGACGCGACTTCCTCCGCGTACGTCGTGGGGTTCATCCGATACTCCGCCCCTTCGATCTCGCCGATGGTACCCAGCACTTCGGCGTCGTTCTCGTACTCCGATTCCGTCACGACGGTGAGAACCGTCAGCGGCGAGTCGCTCGCCGCCGCGAGTTCGCCTGCTTCGCGGATGAGGTCGCCGACGGTGTCGCTCTCGTCGGTCACTACCAGCGGTCGTTCCATGCGATCATTCGAGCGAGAAGTACCAAGTAATTTGTGACGCCGTAGACGTGCTCGATAACGACAGTCGACCGCGTCTGAAATACACGTTCGGCGAACTATCTCGAGCACGGAGACTTATTACGACGCTCGGTCCAGCAGAGGGTATGACCGGCGAATCGCTGCTGTTGTGCGGTGGGACGATCCACACGATGGACGCGGCCGAAACGACCACCGACGCGATTCGGTTCCGGGACGGCGTCGTCGACGCCGTCGGCGACGCGGCTCGAGCGGGCGACCGATCGAACGTCGACGTGATCGACCTCGACGGCCGAACGGTACTTCCGGGGTTCAACGACGCACACGCACACATCATCTCGGTTGGGCTGGCGCTCCACGAGACTGATCTCGAGGCGGTCGACGGCAGCGGCGAGGCGCTCGAGGCGCTGGCCGAGAACGCGGCGAGCACGGACGCGGGGGACTGGGTGCTCGGGTTCGGCTACGACGAGAGCACGTGGTCCGGCGACGACCAGCGTTACCTCACGCGCGAGGAACTGGACGCGGTGAGCGACGACCATCCCGTCGCCGCACAGCGGGTCGACGGCCACACGATCTCGCTCAACTCAACGGGGCTGGAGCGGGTCGATTTCGAGGGCGTCGAACACGACCTCGAGCGCGACGAGCACGGCGAGCCGACCGGCGTGGTCGTCGAGGACGCCGCGATCCGTGTAAAGACGGCCACGTACCCGGACCGCGAGAAGGCCCGGACGGTCCTCGAGGCGTACGACGTTCCCGAACCGCGACTCCGGATCGAGCACGCCGAGCTCGCGACCGACGACCAGATCGAGCGAGTGGCCGCCCTCGGGATCGTCGCGAGCATGCAGCCCAACTACCTGCAGTGGTCCGAGGCAGACGGGCTGTACGAGGCGCGTCTCGGGGAGCGGTGGCGTCGCCGAAACAACCGCCACCGAACGGTCCTCGAGGCGGACGTTCCGCTCGCGTTCGGCAGCGACAAGATGCCGTTCGGCCCGCTGTACGGGATCCACCACGCGGTGAACGCGCCCCACGACGAGCAGCGACTCTCCGTCGCGGAGGCGGTTCGGGCTTACACTAGCGGAAGCGCGTATGCTGCGCTCGCCGAGGACCGAAAGGGGACGCTCGAGACCGGCATGTTCGCCGACGCCGTTGTTCTCGACAGCGATCCGTTCGAGCATCCCGACGAGATCGCTGACATCGACGTTCTCACGACGATCGTTGCCGGGGACATCGTCTACGAGGAATCACCCTCCGGCGAGCCGTAACTGGCGTGACAGTACGAGCCGAGTCAAACTGGCCCGTATGGATCGGTTCTCTCTTCGGCACTGTCTCACCGAGTCCGTTTGCGGAGCGAGCAGCTCGTCGAGTTGATTTGGACGACCGTTCGCAGGCCCGGTCAGCGGGAGCTACGACGTGGATCTAGAGAAACGGTGATCGTGACAGTCGTCTCGTCGACAGCGACCTGCCAACGGCGGATCCGGAACGCTGTCAGCTATCAGCGGTACTCAGAACTATAGTTTCCATTAGAAGTAATTGCTCATCTCGGAAGTGAGCGCTGGTCAAGCTGTCTTCAACTTCTCATCATAGTCATATGATTATATACTCTGTGCAAATGATAGTATTGGACTCTTCGAATCAAGACGATCTCCGAGAACGGTGATCACACCCAACAGACACGTCCAGTCGCGTCGTCCAGGCAATTCAACGGACGGGTGTGTGCCGTACGGAAACCACGCGGTTCAACTTGCACGAATTTCGTGGTTCGATCGATACAGACTACTGTGGTGTCCATCTCCCGCCGCTTTCTTTGAGTTCCTCGCGGTCCGTATCTTGCTCCTCAGCGTCCGTTCCGGCGGCTGCACGGCGTGGTTTTTGATAGTGCAATCCCGCTTCCTTGAGCAACCGCCGGCAGCTCGGGATCGAGTACTCGACGCCGTACGTTTCGTCGAGATACTGCTGGACGAGCGCCGGCGTCCACGCCGGCGCCTCTATCCCGACCTTTTCGGGAGAGTCGTGGACAGTCGCTTCGAACTCCCGTTGCTCTTTTTCCGAGAGCTTCCGCTTTCTCCCAGAACGGTGAGCATCAGTAACGGCCTGCTCGAGCGGTTCGTCAGTATCGAGTCGCTTGAG
>NZ_JBLRWX010000066.1:0-21133 GCF_047921035.1 Natronococcus sp. | reverse complement strand
GCCGAGCGTGCCCGCACGCTCGGCGTCGGCGAGATACTCGTGAAGTTCCTTCGTCGTCAAGCCAGCGAGTTCCTTGCAGTAGAACGCTCGTACCATCGGGTCATAGTCGTAGCAAGCGTTCCACTCGAGTTCGCTAGCGTTGTAGACTGCGACCTCGCTGAAGTCAAACGAACGGACCACCGTCAGGAGGTCCGTGTCTTCGTGGATCGATTCTGCGGCCTGGCGTTCGAGCCGTCTGATAGCCGGCTCGAACTCGGATGTCTTCTGTGACATCCTCTCGGAATCATCGGTCAGTCCGAGTTAGCCGCTCGTCTCATGCACACAAACTGTCGTTCCGAACTCCTGACTACGCCGTTCTGAGGACGCCGTAGTTGTCAGCGAACCCACTCACGACCTCGCGGAAGAAATCTCGGAGTTCTTCGTTGAACACCTCGCGTCGGTATTTCACAACGAGGACGAGGTGGTAGTGCAGGGAGTATGTCGAGTGCGCTCCCGTATCGAGGTCGTATTCTATTGGGTTCACTTCCACTATCGGTCTACTGTCACATAATTCTTTAGTTAGGGTGTACGATTTCGTGGATAACCTAATCTCGTGTCGGCTGTATCCCCGCCCTACTGCGTCCTCAGAACGCGAAGCGTTCTGATGTGCGAACGAGAGCTTCGCTCTCGTTAACGCTACTCGGTCGCTTCGCTCCCTGCGTTGCTCCTTGAGGACGGGGACTTAGCCTCGCAAAAGTTAACTCGGTACCGCGACCGCGTACAGTCGGATGGTCCGTCGGCGACTCGCGGTCGTGGCCCTCACCGTCTTCGCGGTCGCGTTCGCGGTTCGGATGGCGCCGACGCTGTGGACGCCGTACCCGTTCAACCCGGACGGATTCGTGTTCGCCGGGCAGGCCCGCGACAGCATCGCAGTCGGGACGCTCGTCGAAACGATCGAGCCCTACGGCTACACGTTCCCGACGCTGCTCTCGATCGTCGCGCTCGTCACTGCCGTCGCGCCGCTGTGGATCGCCCAGCCCGTTATCGCCGTTATCGGAGCCGTCCCGTCGGTGATCGCGGTGGCGCTGACGTGGGGGATCGCTGCTCGTCGCGGCGTGGCGCCCTCGACGACCGCCGTCGCCTCGCTGGCTGCCGGAACGACTCTCGCGCTCGAGGGCGTGTTCCTCCGGCGGACGGTCGCCGTGAGTTACGAGGTGCTCGGGATCCTGTTCGTTCCGCTGGTCGCGATCGCGGCCTACCGTTTCTTCCGAACGGGCCAGCGGCGTTGGGGACTCGTGACGGGGGCGTTCCTGCTCGTGCTCCCGATCACGCACCATCTGAGCGCGATCATGGCTGCGTTGACGCTGACTGCCGTCTGCGTCCTGGCCGGACTGGAAACCTGGCGACGCCGGGCACTCAGCGCGGCGCTCCTCGTGGTCGTGTGGGCGTACGTCGGCGCGTACTACTGGATCGTCGACCCGTCGTACACGGGCGAACCCGTCGAGCAGTACGGCCTGTTCGTCGCCTGGATCGTGTTGCTGTGCGCGCTCGCGTACTGGCTGTCGACCGCGGCCCCGGTTCTCACTCGTGGAACGATCGGCGGCGGATTGCTGTTCGGGTTCGCGGTCGTGCTCGCGGACGCCGTCTGGGGCGTGTTTCCGGGCACGATGGCCCCGCCGTCGCTGTTGCTCGCCCTCCTCGCGCCGCTGGTCGTCGTCGCCGCGCTCGGAAGCTGGGGCGTTCCGAGCGCGACCGGGCCGCGCGGCCCTCGAGCGGTCGTGTTGGCGTTGTTGCTCGCCCCGCTCGTCTGGGTCGGGTTCTCGCTCACTCGAGGGGTCGACCCGGCTATCGAAATCTTCGTCCAGCGCGGGCAGACGTTCGCCCACCTCGCCGTCGTCGTCAGTGCCGGCGTCGCGATCGTCGATCTCGCCGGGCGCGCGACGCCTCGGAGGCGGAAGACGATCACCGTTGCGCTCGCGGTCGTCCTCTGTCTGTGTGCGCTCGCCTCGCTGCCCATCGCGTTCGTCGGTCTCGAGGCGCTTTCCTACCAGGGGACGACGACGAGCGAGGAGTTTGCGGCCGCGACGTTCGCGACGACGACGCTGGGCGCCGAGTGGACGAGCGACGACCACCTCACTCGAGTCGCCGGCAACTACTACGGGGCGAGCGGCTCGTCCCAGCCCGCCGGAGACTGGCTGCGGGAGGGTGGCGGCGAACTGCGCTGTCCGACGGCGCTGCAGTCGTCCTGGCAGACCGTCGGCGCCCAGCAGTATCCGGAGGCGCCGGTTGCGATCTCACAGCCGGCGTACGACGCGGCGATCGACGGTGGACACGCGATCTACGCGACGTCGGGGGCGGATCCGGTGACGATCGTCGTGCCGAGGGGATCGTCGACGTGCTGACCGACCGCGATCGCTGTGGCAGTCACGGGCTCACGCCCGTCAGTCGTTTCGGAGCGCGTCGGCGAGATCCGTGGCGACGTCGGCGATAGCATCGTGGGCGCGGTCGACCTCGCGCATCGTCGCGAACCCGTGGACCATCGCCTCGTAGTTCTCGTAGCGCGTGGCGACGCCGTCGCCGACGAGCTGTTCGGCGTAGGCCCTCCCGCCGTCACGAAGCGGGTCGAACCCGGCGGTGACGACCGTCGCCGGCGCGACGCCGGAGACGTCACCGGCGTTCGTCGGGTCGGCGTACGGGTTGCGTTCGTGGACGTCGCTCTCGTAGTAGCAGTTCCGAAACCACGCCATGTCGTCGGCCTCGAGCACGATCCCCGCGTGGTCCCGCATCGAGGGCTGGTCCGGTTCGATCCCGACGCTGGGATAGAGTAGCGCCTGATAGGCGATCTCGGGACCGTCGCGCTCGGCGGCCATGAGCGCGGCGACGGCCGCGAGGGCCCCGCCGGCGGAGTCGCCCGCGACCGCGAGCCGCCCGGTCCCGGCGATCGCGTCCGGGTTGGCGGCCGCCCACTCGACGGCGGCGTAGGCGTCCTCGACCGCCGCGGGGAACGGGTGTTCGGGGGCGAGGCGGTAGTCGACCGAGAGCACGGCACAGCCGCTCTCCCGGGTGAGCTGGCGACACAACCAGTCGTGCGTTTCGATACTTCCCAAGACGTATCCGCCGCCGTGAAAGAACACGATCGTCGGGAACGGCCCGTTCGCCTCGGGCAAGTAGAGGCGAGCATCGAGTTCGCCCGCGGGTCCGGGGATCGTTCGATCGATCGTTCGCCCCACCCGGGGCGGGTTTCGGTTCTCCACCCACATCATCGCGCGGGTGACGTACCGGAAGAGCTTCAGACCGCGACGGCCGTGTGGTATCGAAAACCGGCTCTGGCGCTCGAGCGCGGCCTTCGCCTGCGGATCGATCTCGGCTGCGTACATACCGGACCGTTCGGCGATCCGACGGAAGGTCTTCCGGTTCGGGCGCCCGGGTCGTCGCAGTTGACTGGGGACGGTTCGCGTCCGCGTTCCGATTGGTGACCTATTAACTTCGCGTTATCTCACTCTTAGTTACAGTAACCGGATTTGAAACTCGGGTTATGGAACATCAAGAACGCCTCTCCCGTCGTCGAACGCTGAGACTCGTCGGCGGAACCGCGACGGCCGTTCTCGCCGCCGGCTGTCTCGGCAGTAGCGAAACGGGCGACGAAGCGGAGCGAGCCGACGACGGCGACGACGGCGCCGGCGATGGCGATGGCGACAGCGCGCCCGAGGACGAAAGCCGGAGCGGGGAATCCGACGACGAAAGCGACACGACGGAACCGGACGCCACCGACGGGGACGGGAAGCGCGGTACTCGCGACGCGACCGAGGCGTGGACGGACGTCGAGGAGATCGCACTGAGTGCCACGACCGCCGGCTGGGAAGGGGTCGAACCGGAACCGATCGCGGGCGAGGAGAACCCGGCGCTCGTACTCACGGCGGGTCGGGAGTACGTCCTCAGCTGGACGAACGAGGACGGAAACCCGCACAACGTCGAGATCTGGGACGAGAGCGGCGAGGTCGTCGACGACTACGAAACCGAACTGATGGACGAGGCGGGAGCGACTCAGTCGCTCGAGTTCGAGGCGTCCGCGGAGATGGCCGAGTACGTCTGCGAGATCCACGCCGGGTGGCAAAAGCGCGGGCGGATCGGGATCGAACGTCCCTGAGAGAGCCGCCAGTCTGCTTCGGGCGACGTGCTCGGCGGAACGTATGACCCTCGAGACCGCGAAACTCTCGCATCGATCCGATCGGACGAACGACGATCTCTCCGTCGTCGGTCTCGACGACGAGAAATCCCGTTCTCACTCGAGGTCGCCGAGGCTCGTCCGGACGCGTACACTGCTCGTCACCGACAGGGTGTCGTCGACGGTGAGCCGAAGTTCGGCGTCCTCGAGGCGGTACGTGACGCGGTACTCGTGGGGACCGGTTCGGTCGGTGCCCCACTGGCCGGTCGTGACGCGCTCGGTGAGTTCGCAAAACCCGAACGTTCGGACGTCGATCCCGCGGTCCCAGTGGAACGCGATCGAGGCGGGGTGTGTGGCGAGCCAGATCGACGGCGGCCCGTGGATCGATCGCCGACACTGCCGGCAGCGCCCGACCGCGGTCCACTCGAGGGCGTCGACGGACGTCGCCGACTCCTGGAACTCGATTCCGACGGCGCCGCCGCAGTCGGGACAGGCGTTCTCTCGGAAACGCCAGTACCGCGTGACCATCCGCGTGGTCGCACTCGAGAGGACGGTGTCGACGTCGCGGCCCTCGACCTGGGCGGGCGTGACGGGGAGCCCGCCCATCCGCCGGTCACAGTCGCCACACTCCCGGAACAGCAGGCGGTCCTCGACGACCACGCACAGCCGATCCGCGCCACAGATCGGACATGGCGTCTCGACCGGGACGGGGTCGAACTCGACCTCGCCGGCGTAGGCCCCCGAGAGGACGAGCCGGACGATCGAGTCGCCGGCGAACGTGAACGTCCAGCCGTCGTCGGTGCGCCGGAGGTAGGTGCCGTCGAGCTGCTCGAGGTGGTAGGACAGCTTCGAGGTCGAGTCCACGTCGACCCGGTCGTACACCGCCGAAAACGGGAGCGCGGGGAAGGGGTCGCTCGAGTCGATCAAGAAACTTATGGCGGCGGAACGATAACTATTAATAGGGACCGAGGGTTCTGGCGCGCAAGCACGACGGTTTTTGACACACCCCGTCTGTGCGACCGCGCATCGAGATTCCCTCGGTCCCACCTATTTCGGACAGGCCGTTGAAACTATCGTCTCCACTCACTCGGTGAGGGAACCGCTCGTGTTCGGGACTTGGACGGAGCGAACCTTCGGTCGTTAGTTCTCTCGCTCGAGAGCAGGATCGGGTGAGCCGGCACCAGTACCTCGCAGTCGAAGCCACCGTCGGGGCTACCGCCGTCGACGGGTGTTCGACCGCCGCTGATTTCCTCGCAGGGACGGTCCTCGAGGCCGTCACCGGATTGAACGGAGCGGAGCGGCACCTCGCCGGCTCGATCGAAGTCGCCGATCCCGACGGCTCGCCCGTCCTCGAGGACCGGTTCGATCTCGCGGCGGACGACGACGATGGCGCCGACGAGGACGCACAGGCCACGTCCGACGACGTGCTAATGGATTCGGGCGAGTACTCCGTCACGCTCGAACTCGACGAGGAGGACGCGCTCGAGGACGATCGGGTGATCGAGGAGTTGAGCGACCTCGAGGACCTCGACGACGAGTTCCGAATCCGATTCGTAGCTACGTCGCTTTCAGCCTCGACGAAGTGAGAGACATGACCTCCCAGACGAGGCGTGCAGGGGTGAGCGAGTCGAAGGGATACGGTTCGTACGAATACTCCGTTCCGGCAGCGGTTCGTTCCTGGAAATGCCCCCATCCGTCGACGTGCGGGTTCGGTTCGTGGTGCCACCCGAAATCGGTCGTTGCGTCGCTGTAGTGGAACGAGAACTCGGGAGCGGCGTCAGCAGTCTCCCCTGCAAACCAGCGGACGGTAAGCGTGGCGTCTTCGTTGTCGCGCCCCCATCGTTCCGTTTCCAGCCGTGCGACAACCCGTGTAAACTCGCCCGCTGGAAACCCCCGCACTTCGGTGACTATCGGGTGACGTTCGAGCTCCCGCTGGATGGCGCGAAGCGCCCGGTGAGACGCCGCCGCCGAGTCGTACGTGTCACCCATCTCTACGCCGACGCGCGGAAGTCTTGACTGTACGTCCGGTAGTTCTCGATCGCGTCCTCGACGATAGCGAGCCGGTATACCACGAGTTCCCAGTCGCTTGCAGTCGTCCGAATCTCCCGCGTCTGTCCGGCGGTTTCCGTGTCCGCGGCACGGTCACGGAGGTCGGCGGGCGAGTCGACGCCGTACTCCTCGCGCCACCCCTCGATCTCGGATTGGAGGTCAGCTTTCAGCTGCAGGAGTTCGTCGTGGTCGTGTCGGTCCAGCAGCTCTCGGAGCGTCTGCATCCGCGTGTGGAGCGGATCGGGCATATAGCGCGTCGTTCCCGCTCGTTCGCTCTTCAGTAGCACGTTCAGATCGACGAGTCGCTCGAGGTGATCTCGGGCCGTGTTCTCCGCGACTTCTGCCTCGTCCGCGATAAACGGCGCCGAACGAGGTTTCGAGACCGTGCTGGCGATCGATTGGACGCGATCGAACGCACTCGTGTGTTCCTTCCACGCCTCGATACCGGGAGCCGGGTCGGACATACTCCCTCCTACGATCGGTGCCTCAATAAAGCTTCTTGCAAGTCAAATAGTTGATCGAGGCTCGCTGTCTCGCTATCCCGAACCCGTCCCTGAGAAAGTGACCGGGAGGAGAGTCGCCGACGGGCGAGAGTTCAGAGCAACCGGTCGGCGATGATGCGCTTTTGAATCTCGTTCGTTCCCTCGAAGATCTTCGTGAGGCGGGCGTCCCGCCAGTACCGTTCCACGTCGAACTCCGTCGTGTAGCCGTAGCCGCCGTGAACCTGGATCCCGTCGCTGGTGACCTCCTCGGCGACCTCGGTGGCGAACAGCTTCGCCATCGCGGCCTGGGCGTCGGCGCGGTCGCCCTGATCGACCGTCTCCGCAACGAGCAGCGTCAGCGCCCTCGCTGCCTCGGTTCGGGTCGCCATCTCCGCGAGCTTGAATCGGAGCGCCTGGAACTCCGCGATCGGGCGGTCGAACTGCTCGCGCTCCGTGGCGTACGAGACGGCGTCCTCGAGGGCGCCGCGAGCGAGGCCGACGGCCCGGGCGGCGGTGTGGACGCGGCCCTCCTCGAAGAACTCCATGATCTGGTAAAAGCCCTGGCCCTCCTCCCGGCCGACGAGCTTGTCCTCGTCGACTCGCACGTCGTCAAAGTTTACGCTCCAGGTGTCCCAGCCGTGGTAGCCGATCTTGTCGATCGGCTGCCCGCTCAGCCCGTCCCGGTCGAAGGTACCGGCGGGTTTCTCGACGATGAACCCCGAAATTCCGGCGTGGGCCGGGTCGGCGTCGGGATCGGTAACGGCGTAGGTGAGGATGAAGTCGGAGCCTTTCGCGAACGTGGTCCACATCTTCTGGCCGTTCAGGACGTACTCGTCGCCGTCCTTCTCGGCGCGGGTTCGCATGTTCGCGACGTCGGAGCCGGCGTCCGACTCGGAGATCGCGATGCTCTTGAGCAGGTCGCCGCGGGCCATCTTCGGGAGGTACCGCTCCTTCTGGGCCTCGGTCGCGCCGGCGAGGCTCTGCCCGCGAGCGATGATACTCCCGACGCTGAGCCAGCCGCGGGACAGCTCCTCGGCGAGGACGGCGTAGGCCTTCAGGTCCAGCCCGAGCCCGCCGTACTCCTCGTCGATGAGGATCCCGAAAAATCCCATCTCGCCGAGCTGGCGGACGAGGTCGTCGGACATGTGCTCGCCGGCGGGGTCCCGTTCGCGCGCCTCGGGACGGACCTCGTTTTCGACGAAGGATCGGGTTTCGTCCCGGAGCATCCGGTGTTCGGTGCTGAGCACGCTGTCGGCGATGTTGGTCTCGAACGCGTTCACGCCCTCCTGTTGTGGGCCGGCGGACGTAGTTCTGTGCCACACTGCGACACGGCGCTCGAGGAGCGGCTCTCAGCGAGGACCGTCGTTCGGCGCCGCGTCCGTCGACTCCTCCCCGTCCTCGCCCGCTTCGAGCGGGGTCGTACACCAGTGGCAGAACTCGAGGTCGGGGTCGAGGTCCTTCCCGCAGTGGGGACAGGCGGGAGCGTCGTCCTCGTCGGCGGACGGGACGGTCGACTCGCCGTCGGTGGACGACTCGCCATCGGTGGCTGGTCGTCGGGCGATCAGGTAGGCATCGACGACGCTGAGCGCGACGACGGCGTACATGGGCCACACGGCGAGTACCGCGTCGGTGCCGAGGTTTCCGCCGGCGAGGGTCTCGAACGCTGCCTGGTCGACGAGCAGGAACGTGACGAGGACCGACGCGGCGAGCCAGCCGAGGGCGCGGCGTAGCCGCCAGAGGTAGAGGTGGCCCAGCCCGGTGACGAGTGCCGCGAGGAGCGCTGCGAGCCACGGTCGCTTCCGGGAGGTCGACTGGGACATATCCTGACTAGACGGTCAGTAAGGATAAGTGCTCTCCCTTCGGTTCGATCCGTGTCGATGGCGGTCGGATCGAGGACGTCCTCGCGGCCGGGTCGATTGCACCGCCAGTTCCGGCGCGAGCGCCGTCGAGAGCGACGGTGGTCGTCTATTTCGACTAGTTCGAACTCCGTTGGCGGCTCTCTCGAGGGCGACGCCGAGATCGAGGAGACCGACTGTCGACCACTCCGGACGCGAGAACGGCGCCGTCCTCGTGTCTGTCAGTCCCACCCGAAGACGCGCGAGCGGAGGTGTCCGAAGGCTCCCGGAGGAGCCGTTGGCGAGAGTGCTCGACGCTGCAGGGGTTCGTCAGTCCGCCGTTTCGTCGAGACGGAACGTCTCACGGACGGGTTCCGGGAGGGGCGGCCGCGGGGCCGCTTCGTGTCGCTCGATCCGCTCCGGCGTGCGCGTTCGCTGATGGACGGCTCGCGCCATCGGGACCCCCTTCAGGTAGTTGAAATCGCCGAGGACGTCGGCCCCGAACTCGGTGAACCCGTAGAACTTCCACGGCAGGCCGCGCCGCTCCCCGTTCGGGGGGTACTCGTAGACTGCGAGGAGGTCCGCGTCGACGAGCACGTCGAGTTGCTCCTCGACGGTCTTCTTCGACTTGCTCGGAACGAAGTGGTTGATCTCGTCGGCTGACGCGAGGAGCTTTGGGTGTCCGAGGAGTGCCTGGACGATGCTGTGTCGAGTTTCCTGCGACAGCAGCTCCATTAGCTCACGCTGTCGCTCGAGGGGATTCTCCTCGGTATCGGATTCGGAATTCGGGGAGATCTCGGCCATTCTTATCCGAGCTTACGGGAGCCGGATAGATAAGTACACAGGCTTGACTTCCCTACGTTAGACCAGTATGGTTATTTAGCGATATTTCCATATTAGTCAGTATGAATCGTATTCCAGCGGAAACCGACGAGCTGACGGATTTCATCCTGGACGACGTTCTTTACGGCCTCGAGCTCGACCCGAGGGACAGCGAACGGCTCCTCTCGTACATGCGGGAGCGACACGAGCACCTCTTCGGTCCACACTCGACGTATTTCGTGTTAGGAAGCTACGAATCCCCGTTCAAGTACCGTCTCGATGCAGCGCTCGACGTATTGAATCACCGGCACGATGCGTACGCGTACCTGCTTGCCACACAACCCGACCTCGACGTGTCGGATGCCGTCCCGGCCCTCAAAGTGAAGTTCTTTCTCCACGCCCTCTACGCGGATTCGATTCCGCTGATTCTCGAACACGACACTGGCGGGGCGGTCGCCGAGTTCGGACGCGTCGAGCGTCCGGCGCTGCTCGACCGCACGTTTCTCTTCCCTCGAGCGCGGGATGAACACTACGGCGACGACTCCCTGCTTACGACGCGAGACACGGTACGTGCCCGGGCCGTCGAGCTGGCGTACCATGCCAACGACCTTTCGGCAGCGCTCGAGACGCTCGCGAAAACGGACTGGAACTCTCGGCCGAGGACCTCGACTCGTATCTCGAATCCGAACTCGGCGGTCGCACGCCGTCGTACAGCGGCGTGATCACCGATTCGCTTCGCCATCTCGAATCCCTGGACCGGTGCTTTTCGTGGACGACGACGGAGGAACTCGAAGCACAGCTGTCGAACGTCCCCTGATCGGTCTCGAGCCACGACGTCCCCAGCTACTCGGAGAGTCGGTCCTCCCGACGGCCCGACGGAACGGCCCGAAGTCGTAGTGTCAGCCGCCGTCAGCGGTGGCCCTCGGTTCGCGGTGCGCGATCTCCGGGCCGGAAGCGTCTCCCGTACTGGTCGCCAACGTCCGGCCATGACCACAGCAGGGGCGTTGCCGGCGGCGACGCGGATGGGGCGAGTCTCGCTTCGGGTAGCCGACCTCGAGCGAGTCGCCCGATTCTACGAGGACGTGCTCGGACTCGAGGCCCGAACGGTCGGCGACGGCCGTGCGGTTCTGGCCGCGGACGAGACGCCGCTCGTCGTACTTCGGGAGGAGCTGGAGGCGCGACCCCGCGGGGCCGACGAGACGGGGCTGTTCCACACGGCCCTGCTCGTTCCGTCGCGGGCGGCGCTGGGCGACGCCCTCGAGCGGATCGAGCGGCGCTGGGAGCTCGACGGGACGGCCGACCACGTCGTCAGCGAGGCGCTGTACCTCTCCGATCCGGAGGGCAACGGGATCGAGGTCTACTGCGATCGACCGCGCGAGGAGTGGCCCATCGCCGACGACGGCACGGTCGCCATCGGGACGGAACCGCTCGACGTCGAGGGCGTCCGGAGCGCGGGTCGGGGTGGGGACGGGATTCCGCCGGCGACGACCGTCGGACACGTCCACCTCGAGGTGTCGTCGCTGTCGGCCGCACAGGCGTTCTACGTCGACACCGTCGGGTTCGGGCGCAAACACCGGGTCGACGGCGCGCTGTTCGCCGCGGCCGGCGGCTACCACCACCACCTGGGGTTGAACGTCTGGCGGGGCCGGTCGGCACCGCCGCAAGGACGCGGCCTCGAGCGCGTCGACGTCGTCGTCCCCGACGCCGCGGGGCTGGCGGCGCTGCGAACGCGACTCGAGGACGCCGGGCACGCGACCTCGAGCGCGCGGGACGGCGACGGGTTCGAGACGGCGGACCCGGACGGGATCGGGCTTCGGTTCCGCCGGGACGACCCCCGCTGATCGGGCCGATCGCGGTGCTACAGCGAGTTTTCGTCGCCGGATAGTAGATCGCTATTACCGGGAGATTTATCAGCGAACGTCGCGACCACCGATCAAGAGAATGCGAGGCGAGCAAACGAACGATGTGCTACACGCGTTACGCGACGGACGGCGTCGGGCCGTCCTGCAACTCCTCCGGAACCGGACCGAGCCGGTGTCCGACGAGGAGGTAGCCATCCACCTCGCCGCCGCGGACGCGGGGAAGCGACTGCTCGACGTCACGGAGGATGAACTGGAGCTGTGGCGCGTCTCGCTCCGACAGGCTCAGTTTCCGGTGCTCGAGGAGGCAGGCCTGATCGAGTGGGACGCCGAAACCGACACCGTCACGCTCTCGAGCCACCCGGCGCTACAGAACCCGAAGCTCGAGCGTCTCGTCGAGAGGGACGGGGTCGACTGGGACGAGATCCTCGACGCGCTCGCCCACCGGCGGCGGCGCATCGCGCTGTCAGTCCTCGCCGACTACGACACGACGCTGTCCCGGGTCGCCCTCGCTCGGGCGATCCTCGAGCACGAACCCGGTAGCGAGACGGCGTTCGACGAGGCCGTCGAGGACTGCTGTACGACCCTGCACCACGTCCACCTCCCGAAGCTCGCGGCGGCCGGGCTCGTCTCGTACGACGCCCGCAGCGGCGCGGTCGGCTACCGCGGTCACCCCCTCGTCGAGGACGCCGACTGGTTCGATCTCCATCTGACCGAGGCACCGCGGGCGATCTTCTCGGTCGCCGCCCCCTCCCAGGACATCTGGCGGCTCGAGGGCCGCGCGAACGTGATCGAACGCTGCCGCGCGCTCTGCGAGTACGCCGACGAGGAGCTATTCTTGATGTACACCGACGAGGACCTCATCGAGGCGGCGTGTCTCCGGTGTCTCCAGGACGCCGTCGACCGCGGCGTCGACGTCTACGTCGGCACGCAGACTCAGGCGATCCGGGACCGGGTCCGCGAGGCGGTACCCGACGTCACGCTGTGGGAACCCCAGCGCGACTGGATGAACATGTCACCCGAACGCGAGAAGGTGGGTCGGCTCCTCTTCGCCGATCGGGAGGCGATTATGCTCGGTACGCTCAGTCACCGCAACGACGACGGGATTCAAGAGGAGACCGCGATCACGGGCGTCGGCGAGGACAACGCGCTCGTCATGCTGGTCCGCGAACTCCTCGGCTCGCGTCTGGATCACCTCGACGAACAGAGCGCGGACTTCCTCGAGGAGATTCCGTTCTGATGAGCGACGCCGATCGGTCTCCCTCGACGAGCTACCGGTACGAGCTGGCCCCCGAGGAAGCCCCGAGCCACGGCGTCTGGTCGGTCGTCGCCGTTCTGGAGGACAGCCCGCCGCCGGAGCTGCCGTCGCTCGGGGAGACGATCGATCCCGACGCCCTGGACGCCGCGTTTACGGGCGGGGCCGCGACCGAACACCTCTCCTTCGAGTACGCCGGCTACGCGGTCACGATGACGAGCGACGCCGTTCGGGTCCGCGCGCTCGAGGGAGACGCCGACGGCGACGCTGACGACGAGTGTGACGCCGGGTAGCGGTCGGGGGTCGCGGTCGCTCGTCGGAACGAGAGGACTCGAGGGACTCCGTCGACGGCCTCGACCGGCGTGGACTACACGCTCGAGCGCGAAACGGCGGTGACCGTTTTGCCGGGCGGTCGCTCGGGCTTCGGTGAGAGAGAGGGGAAGTGGTCGACGGCGTCGTCGTCGCACTCCGGACGGGCGTCGCGGGTGCTCGAGGATCGCCACTGCACACTCGGACGCTACCGGCGCTGCTCGGCCGTTCTCGTCCGTCGGCGAGTGAAAATCCGCGTGGCCGTCGTCCCGTCGTCGAGGGAAGTCGGGGCGAGGAGAGTCCGGCCTGGTCTCGAGTGCGTCGCGTTCCGCTTATCGGAAGAAGCGGCTGTACAGGCGCTCGAGCGTCCTCATGAACGAGAGCGTCGGCGTTCCGGGGAGGTGGAGCGGGGGTTCGGCGGTGTCGACCGGCACGTTGGTCACGGGGTCTCGGGGTTCGGCATCGTTCATACACTGTGTTGGTCCCGGGGGTATTTACATATTCGCAATAATAGTTGGCGGAAACCCAAACTAACAATCGTTATTGTGAAAGTATCTCGGGGTACTTCGTACCGAGGTCGGGGGTCCCTCGAGCAGCGATCGCTCTCGAAGCCGGGTATCGTTCGACGTTGGCTCGAGGAGCGCCGCGAGAACGGCGGTGGGACGACCGGGCGTGTTACTGCGAACTGTACTCGAACTGCCGGCCGGGGCCGTCGCCGGGGTTCGGGTCCGCGTCTTCCAGCGGGGTGATCGAGACGCTCCCCGTGTGGTCGACGGTAACCGTGTACTCGCCGTAGGCGAACGAGACGACGCCGGTGAAGTCGGTGCGCTCGTCCGGTCGCGAGTGGATCAGGGACTCGAGCGCGTCGACGTCGACCACCGCGTGGAGGGGCGGGTTCAGTGCAGCCGTCTCGACACCCTCGCGGGCGGCGATCCGTCGCGCGATCTCGACGCCGAGTTCTGCAGGGGCCATACCGGTTCCCACCTCGGGCTCGCACTTGAACCTCAGTCAGACACTCTCGAGTTGAGAACGATGGGGGCGGTAGCGTGGGGGCGGTAGCGGGGACTCGCGCGCTCGTCGGCGCGTCGGGCTACGACCGCGTTCGGTTCGCGAGCGGGGCGTCGACCGCGGCGTCCTCGAGGCCGCCGAGGCCGTAGAGGTCGACGACGTTGAGCACGAGCACGGCCAGCGGGAAGGCGACGTCCGCGAAGCCGGCGTGCTCGAGGCGGAGCATGGTGAGGACGAACGGTTCGGCGGCCGCGCGTTCGGCGAGGACCGTGCCCGTACTGAGGAAGGCGAGTGCGGCGACACAGAGAACGGCCCAGAGGAGGCCGCGCTTCCAGTGGCCGGTGTAGGCGTGACCCGCGCCGGGCAGGAGGACGGCCAGCACGTACGCCGGCCAGCTTCGATCGCGGGTCGCGACGTCCGTTCCCCGCGACAGCAGCGTTCGGGGTCGCGTCGATAGCATCGGACTATCGCCTCCGCGGGACGGAGCGTGAACGATCGTGGCCGGTCGATCCGAGCGGCGAGGTCGGTAACATAGTGTTTCCCTCGGGCTCGACTCTCATCAATCTCAGTCAGACGCCTGCGTGACGCGGCGCGACACCTCCTCGCCGCAACCGGCGACGAGCCGAGCTCCCTCGAGGAATCGAAGGGGGCAGTCGATGGCACGAAGCGGGCCGTTGTGTACCGAACTGTCGTTTACAGCCGCTCGGGCAGAACGGTGACGGTTCCCATCCGGGACTCGCGTGTCCCCGGCGGAGCAGGCCGACTCCCGGCCGTGTCACGGGCCCGCCGCGGAGGATCGGCGAGCCGGACCGCGTACTCGCTCGCGATCGAATCACCGTTTCGATCGGTCGGGTAGTCAGCGGTGGTGGGACGAAGGGAAGGTGTCGGCCGGTCGAACGCGTTCGGAAGCGAGGTCCGCTCGCCGGCCGAAGCGATCACTCGATTCGAGCTCGGTCGTCGACGATCGCGGCGTTTCTCTCGAGTAGGCATTCGTGAACGTTGTTCGGCCTATAGATATCAGTTTCAGCCACTTACGTTACCCAACTATTATAGTACCGGTGCTTAATCGTATAGACAGTAGGTTTGAAAAGTAAATGGGAGACTGGCAACGTCGATCGGTGTTGACGACAGGAGTAGCGCTTTCGGCCAGCGGACTGCTTGCCTCCGTCGGGGCCGCCGAGACCCGATCCGGGAGTTCGGACGAGAAACACGGCAGCTGGTCGTCGTACGGCGGTAACGCGGGCAACACCCGCTACGTCTCGACGGCCGATGGGTTCGAAAAACCGGACCGCATCGACTGGCAGTACGAAAAGACTGGCTCGATCGTCGCCGACGGCGACACCGTGTACCTCCGGACGGAGGGGGGTATCCACGCAGTCGACGCCGCGACCGGGACGCGCCGGTGGGTCTGCGAGGGGATCCAGGCGCGGGGAACACCGACGATCGGCGAGGATGCCGTCTACGTCGCCGGAGATCAGCTAACGGCCATCGACGCCGACAGCGGCGAGGTCCGCTGGCGCGAACACCTCGGCGAAGACGCGTCCACCTCCGAACCCGTCGCCGCGTTCGATTCGGTGTACCTGACCGTCGACGGGACGCTGTACGCGGTCGCCGCGGCGGACGGCTCGTGTCGCTGGACCCACGAGACCGTCACCGCCCTGCGGGATTCGAAAATCGATCCCGACGGGCCGGCGTCGGTCAGCTACACGTTCAGTACGCGTCCCGGCTCGGTCGCCGCCGTCGCCGGCTCGGTCTGGGCCCTGCTCGACGGCCGCCGAAGCGAGAAGCCGCTCGACACCGACGCAGTCGCCGCGTTCGAGCCACACTCGGCCGAGAGACTACGAACGAGCCGGTTCGAGGCCGGCGACTTCGGGGAGGGATTGTCGGCGACCGAACGGACCCTCTTCGTCGACCACTCGGCAGAGGAGGGGGTGTTGAGCACCGGGCGCGAAGCGACCGAACGGAGTCGCCTCACTTCCGACGCGCTGACGACCGCCGCAGTCGGCGAGACGATCGTTACGCGCGGCCGGTACGCGCTCGGCTCGACGAGCCCCGAGTCGACCTGGAAAAAGGAGGGCACCCACTCGTACGGGCCGCCCGCGATCGTCGACGATACCGTCGTCGCCGTCCGCAGCCACCCCGGTTCGTCGTCCCCCGACGAGGTCGTCGGCTCGTGTCTCGACGACGGGACCGAGGAGTGGACGTTTACCTTCGACGAGACCCAGTGGAACGACGGCTTCAACGAGGAGTGCGTCGTTACCGAAAACCGGGTGTATGTCACCCGCGATAACGGTCTGACGGCGCTCTGTCCCGCCTGACGGCCCTCGACCGCTCGAGTCGCGGTCCTCGGACGACGGAGTCGGAGAAGACGATTCCGTTCCGCCTCGCGCACTGACAGCGAGGGTCCGCCGACAACGGGGTCAGAGGCGTGCGTCGAACGCCCGCCTTGGTCGGGCCGTAGAGGCCGGAACTGATTATTCCACCCACATGTTTTTTAGTGGCGTCGGTATTCTATATATCCGTAGGAGAAATAAAATTAGAGCTAATAATATGAATTCCACACCTGTCCTCCAATCGGAAAAGAATAAAAATCGCTACGATACGACGGGAAAGCATGGAGTGTGAGCCGATCCGCATCGAGTGGGGGCCCTCGGACGGGCGTCGACGCCGAGCGCTCTTCGACCCGCAACGAGACGGGGAGTGGCTGCGAACCCAGGAGGTGCGAAGCGAGGACGGGTGGGTAACCGTCGAGCGAGAGACGGTTCACGACGTCGAACTCGAGTGTCCCCCGTCGACCGACGGAACGGGCGTCGAAACCTGCCAGGGACCGTGAATTTTCGAGACTCGGCGACACCGTAGTCCGGGCCTGAGTATCGAGATACTCAGGCGGCCCGGTGGCTCACTCGAACCACTCGGCGCACCTGTTCACGGTCAGTGGATTCGATGCGGGTCGCCCGCTCTTCTCCCCCTTCGTGGTCGTCCGGCGAACCCTCGAGCACGCGGACGTTCAGTGATCCACACCCGGGACGCTGTGACGGTCCCGTCCGCGTCGTGCCGATGGCTCGTTCTCCCGTGGTAGTAGTCAAAACTACATAACAGGTATGACACCCCGGAGGCGAGAGTAACGTACAGCTCCGCACGGAACGCCTTCCCGCCGTTTCCAGCTACGGCGTCCGCAGCGGGTGGGGAATCGCGCTCACGCCGTTCCCGTCGGGCGCCGTTCACCCTGCCGGTGGAACGGGGACACACGTCGTCCGGTAGTTAGTCCGACGCCCGCGCGACGCGGTCCGATCGGGAACGGGGAACCGGCTTCGGTCGGCCGTCGGTCGGAGCTCGGTGGCCAATGATCGCCGGGCGCGAGTCGGCTACGACAGGTCGACGTCGTCGAGCCCCGGATCGTAGTAGCCGCCGAGCGCCGGGCGATTCGCCGCGTCGACCGTTCCCGAACTCAACGTGACGTCGGGCCGCCGAATTCGGACGCTCGCGTTGTCGTCGGCCGTGGTTACGTCGTCGACGGCGAATCCCTCGATGAGCAGCCCCGACGGTTCCGTATCGTCGGTGTACGTACACCGGATCGTCGGCGCAACGACGTTCGGGCCGCAGAAGACGTCGAGATCAGTGATGTATCCGCCGTCGGCGCTACTGTTGATCCTGACGAGGTCGTTCTGAGCGTCGCTCCCGTCGATTTCGATCCGTTCGGCGAGGGGCTCGCCGCCGTTGAACCAGAGCCCGGCGCCGGGATAGAGCTGGTCGGAGGCGGCGTCCAGCAGGACCTTGCAGTCGCGGGCTTCGTCCGTTGCGCCGATCCGAAGCGTCCCGTTCCCGCAGTTGACCGCCGTCCCGTGGACGACGAGGTTCTCGCCCGGACTGTTGCTCACGTAGAACCCGTTGTCGATGTAATCCTCGACGTAGCACTGGTGCCAGACGGTGATCCCTTCGTGGGGCGGATCGGCACTGAGGCCGATCGAGTGACCGACCGAGGGTTCGCTGGCGTCGGCGACCTCGCCGTCCGGCAGGCTGAGGTTGCGAACCATCGATAGCGTCGCCCCATCCCGCGTGTTGATGAGGGAGGTGTACCGGTTTCCACCGTAGGGGCCGTGTCGCCAGCGCTGGCCGACGAGTTCGACGTTGTCGATGTAGCAGCGCCCGACGTGGGCGCTGACCAGCCCGGCGTCTCGCTCCGATTCGTCGTCGATGTCGATGTCGACGCTCTGGAGGACGACGTGCTGGGGCGGGTCGTCGTCGGCCCAGGAGCCGAGTTCGAAGACGGTATCGACGTCGTGATCGCGGATTTGGAGGGTCGCCCGCGGCTCCCCTCTGAGTTCGAGGTACTCGACCGGATCGAAGAGGACGAACTCGGTGTTCCAGGCGTAGCTCCCGGGCGGGAGGACGAACTCGTGGCTGACCTCGCTCTGGTCGTCGAGGTACGCCAGGAGCTCTCCGGCCAGGTCACCGGTCTCGTCGATCGCAGGATCGTCGACCACGTTGACGGTCGTCACGTCGAGCGACCGGTCTTCGAGGGTCGCGGTGAGCCCGCCTCTCGCCGAGACGGTTTGGACTTGGTCGATGCAGTACCGGTAGTTCTCGGTGAGCGACTCGCCGGTGTAGATACCGTGCGTGGCCGAGAGCAACTCGCCCTCGAGGGGGTAGTCGGCCGCCGCTCGGCCGCGGGCGTAGCCGTCGCCGTCGCCGTCACACAGCACCCAACAGACGTCCCCGGTTTCGAGTTCGACGTCGAAGGTAAACGTATCTCCGGCGTCGAGGTTCCCGATCGTCAGCTGGCGGAGCACGTCCCCGGAGTCGTCCGTCAGGTAGGCCGCTTCGACGTCGGTCTCACCGGAGAGACGACACTGGAGTCCCCGAACGGGAGCCGACGCCTGAACCCGAACGCCCGACCAGCTCGTGAATCCCGCCTGGACCTCCTCGTCGTTCCCCAGGCCGAGCGTATCGACGTTCGGGCTCGCCTCGTCCGTTCGAATCTGGTCGATACAGTAGCGGTAATCCTCGGAGAAGAGTTCGCCGCCGTAGATGCCGTGTGTCGCCTCGAGGTGAGCGCTTTCGGCCGGGTACTCGATCGCCGTCCGACCGCGAACGAAGCTCTCCCCGTTCCCGTCACACAGCACCCAGTAGGCTTCGCCAGCTCCAAGTGCGGTATCGAACGTAAAGGTCTCGCCCGGACTCAGGTCGGCGACCGACTGCTGGGAGAGCACGTTCCCGGCATCGTCGGCGAGGTAGGCGGTCGTAACCTCGGTCTCGGCGGAGAGGCGACACTGAAGGTGTCGGGCCGGCGCCGTGACCTCGACGCGAACGCCGGCGGGCTGGTCCAGGCCCCCCCACGACTGGGCCTCCTCGTCGGTGCCGAGCTCGAGCAGTCCCGTCTCGACCGGCAGGTCGGGCGTGGCGTGGTTCGCTCGCGTGGGTACGATCCGATCGATGCAGTACCGATATCCGTCGCTCAACGCGCCGCCGCCGAAGACGCCGTCAGTTACCGTCAGTGCGGAACCTTCGACGGGGTACTCGATCGCCGCTCGGCCGCGGATGTAGCTCCGCCCGCGAGCGTCACAGACGAGTCGGTAGGTCTCGTCGGGTTCGAGTGCCGTTTCGAACGCGAACGTCTCGCCGGGTTCGAGCGTCTCGACGGTCTGTCGTTCGAGGACGTCACCGTCGTCGGTGACCAGGTACGCCGTGGTGACGCCGTCGGTCTCGGCGGAGAGGCGACACTCGAGGCCGGCGACGGACTCGGTGACCTGGAGACGGACACCCGACCACTCGTCCAGGCTGCTCCAGGATTGGGCCACGTCGTCGAATTCGAGGTCGAGTCCCCTCCCGGTCGGATCGCCCGTCTCGGAGAGTTCGATCCGATCGATGCAGTACCGATAGTTCTCGCTCCAGGCGTCGCCACCGTAGATACCGTGGCTCACGATGAGCGAGTCGCCGACAATTGGGTAGTCGGCCGCAGCACGACCGCGAACGTAGCTCTCTCCGTCCGCGTCGAAGACGAGCCAGTACGTCTCATCGGCGGCGAGTCCGCCGTCGAACGAGACGGTGTCACCGCTTTCGAGACCGGCGATCGACTGGTGCTCGAGGACGTCGCCGTCGTCGTCGGTCAGGTAGGCGTCGGTGACGCCGTCGGTCTCGGCGGAGAGGCGACACTCGATGCCGCCGACGTCCGCGGCGGCGTGAAGGCGGACGCCGGCGGGCTGGTCCAGGCTCCCCCACGACTGGGCCTCCTCGTCGGCGCCGAGATCGTACGGTTCGCCGTCGGTGACCGGTCTGATCCGATCCACGCAGTACCGATAGCTGGTCGAGACGGAGCCGCCGGCCGTGAAGATCCCGTTCGTCACGACCAGCGCGTCGCCCTCGATCGGGTAGTCGACCGCGGTCCGTCCTCGGACGTACTCCCGTCCGCGAGCGTCGCAGAGAACCCAATAGGTCTCCCCGGCCGCGAGCTCGGTCGTAAACGTAAACGCTTCGCCCGGTTCGAGGGTCGCGATCGATCGCCGCTCGAGGACGCTTCCGGAATCGTCGGTCAGATACGCCGTGAGCGCACCGGCGGTCCAGGCGGAGAGGCGACACTCGAGTCCGTCGACGGCCGCAGTCGCCTCGAAGGCGAAGCCGGATCGGTTGCTTACGTCCTGTTGGCTCGCGTCGCCCTCGAGATCGACCGGTGGTCCGCTCATCTCTGGCGCCCCACGTTCTTCGTCGCGCTGCGCCGTCCACCAGTTTTACTCTTCCCGCGTCGTGTTGATAATTTAGCTTCCATTGACGTCACTGACCGCAACTAGTCTGTCTTGAAACTACACAAGTTCAATATTCAGTTATGGTACCGATGGTTAGTCTAATAGATTGTGTTACCTGAATAGATAACAGTATGTGGTATAAATCAATTTATGTTCAGGAAAATCGTGTTCTTTCCATCCCCGTGAATGTCCCACGCGAGCCGGGCGAGCGAGCCGGCTCCGAGAGCGAGCGCAGTCGGCCCGCTCCGGCGCTACAAGTATGCGACTTTTTCCAAATAAAAATAAACTGGACGTAGTGAGTAGTGCTATCCTTGCATACACGTTGAATGGGTTTATTATCCGGCGGGAAGAAAGACGACCGTGCACAGACGACTCTTCACGAAGATCGCTGGAATCTCGGGGCTCGGGGTAGTGGCAGGCTGTGTCTCGCCCGGCGACGAGGACGAGGAAGTCGACGATACGGAGACGGAGGACGAGGATGACGACAGCGAGGGAGAAGTCGACGAAGACGGCGACCAGGACGACAGCGCTGACGACCTCGAGGACGAGGACGACGGGGAGGTGCCCGACGACGATCCCGGGGACGAAGCGGAGCAGGAAGAGTTCGAGGAGCCCGACGAGGACGTGACG
>NZ_JBLRWX010000065.1:0-21296 GCF_047921035.1 Natronococcus sp. | reverse complement strand
GGTGTTTACCCAGAACGGCGACGGGAAGGGACAGGCCGTTCGGGAGGCCCTCGAGTACGTCACCGTTCCGTACGTGTTGATGGTCGACGGCGACGGCACCTACGACCCGGCCGACGCGGATCGGATGCTCGAGCCGCTCTCGCGGGGGTACGAACACGTCATCGGGAACCGCTTTGCGGACATGGACGACGACGCGATGGCCGCCCTGAACGGGTTCGGAAACCGACTGATCAACCGTTCGTTCCGGCTGATCCACGGCGCCGAGTACGACGACATCCTCTCGGGGTACCGGGCGTTTACGACCGAGTCGTTCGAGCGGCTCTCGCTCGATTCGGACGGGTTCACGATCGAGACCGAACTCGCCGTCGAGTGTGTCAAACACGGGGTCGACACGACGGTCGTCCCCGTCAGTTACAGCGCCCGCCCCGATGACTCGGAGACGAACCTCCATCCCCTGAAAGACGGCGGCACGATCGTGCTGGCGCTGTACTCGCTGGCGAAGACGAACAACCCGCTGTTCTACTTCGGAAGTCTCGGCGCGGCGAGCATCGCCTCCGGCGGCGTCGTCGCGATGTACGTCCTCTGGCAGTGGATCCAGTACCAGCAGGGCCACGAGATCCTGGCGGTCGTCTCGGCGGCCGCCATCCTGCTCGGGGTACAGCTGCTCATGTTCGGCGTGCTCTCGGACATGCTCGTGACGCTGCACCGCGAACAGCGCCGACGGCTCGAGCAGATCACGCGGGCCGAGCGCGAACGGGACCGAGACGACGAGTAGCGAACGGAACGGCTAGAACGGCAGCATCGATCGAAACTGCTGGACGACGCCGTTCGAGTTCTGTCGGCGGTACTCTTCGAACGGTTCGTGGAGCGCGTTCAGCAGCTGCTGGCGCGAGTCGAACCGTTCCTGGTCGGTCTCGGCGAGCATCTCGCCGAGGGCGACGTCGTTTCCGTGGACGTCGTACGAGATCCGTTCGTGGCCGAGTTCGGCGTCGACGTCGTCTCTGGTCGCCGGAAACGAGAGCTCCGAGCGCCTGAGACGCGCGTCGACGGCGGCGATTCCGAAGTCGACGCTCTCCGGCTCGTCGTCGTCGTCGTTCGATGGTGGCCTGACTCCCATACCCTGCAGTACAACGCCGCATATCAAAACCGCTGCGGAGACGGTCGGCGATCCGTGAGCTGTCGAGCGCGATCGACGACCGTTCGGACGTTCGACCCCGCCTCGAGTCGCGAGACGCGCTCGAGGGCACCGTCAGGTGGCGACACGTCTTTGGGGACCGCGCCGGAGTATCCGGTATGGTCGAGTACACCACGGTTTCGATCCCGAAGGATCTGGCCGACCGCGTCGACGAAACGATCGAGGGGACGAGTTTCCAGAGCACCAGCGACCTGGTCCGGTTCCTGCTCCGAAGCATCGTCATCCAGCACCAGCGACAGGGCGAGCTGACCGAGGCCGAGTTCGAGGAGATCACCGAACAGCTCCGCGGACTGGGCTACCTCGAGTAGCGCGGCCGTTCGTCGGGGCGGGCTCGAGCCGCCGGTCTCGTACGGCAGTCGGTCTCACTCCCGGAGCGACCGCTCGGGCGCTCTGGCGTCGATGACGTCGAGAGGCTGGCGCTCGCCGAACCGATCGAAGGCGCCGAACGACGACTCGTCGACCTCCCAGGGCGGGACGGCGACGAAGACCACCTGTGCGAGGTCGTCGCGTTGCGTTACCTCGAGTTCCCTGACGGGGTGGGAGACGAACTGGCCCTGTGCCTGTCGGGCCGGCGTCGAGAGGTCGACGCCGAACACCGCGTTGACAGCGTTCCCGGGGTCGGGAAGGAAGAAGTCCGTAAAGACCGGCGTCTCGGGCGGGAGCCCCTCGGCTCCCTCGAGTTCGCCGGCCGGCGTCACCGAGACGCCCGTTCTGACCCGATCCGGATCGGCGTCCTCGGCCAGCTCGAGCAACACCTCGACGAGGGCGCGGGTAACGTAGACCACGCCGTACACATATGCGCCCACGACAGTTAGCTGTATCCCATCAGAACGGCAACAGCTTTCGCCCCGTCTTGGCGTACAGCAGCGGGGCCCGCGTCCGCGACTGAGAGAGGGCGGTCTCGAGGGCCGTCGTCGCGTCGGTCAGCACGCCGGCGCCGTGGCCGACGAGCACCCGGTCGGGGACGAGGTCGCCGAGAGCCTCTCGCGGCGGAATCGCCCGTCGCATCGGGTGGACGCCGAGGCGTTCCCCTCTGGCGACGAAGTAGTCGGCGGTACCGACCGACTCCGGGACGACGAGCGTCCTCCCCTCGGGGTCGTAGAGGGCGACCTCCTGCCAGAACCGGCTGTCGACGACCGTTCGCGCCTTGAACCCCGTATCGGCCAGTTCGTCGCCGAAGCGAACGACCGGCGCCTCGAGCTCCTCGGAGACGCCCTCGAAGAACGCCGGGAGGTACACCGGCACCTCGTGGCGGTTCGCGACGTCGGCGGCGTCGCGCGCGTGTCGATCCAGCGTGACGACCACGCCGCGGACCTCGCCGAACTCCGCGAGGAGGGCGTCGATTCCCTCGGCGTCGACGGGGTCGATCACCCACACCTCGCCCTCGTGCTCGAGGGCGTGGCTGGCCCGCTGCATCTCCTCGTCGGGATGGGCGATCCAGCCGACGCCGCCGTCGAACCGATCGATCTCGGCGAACTCGGTCGCGCGCTCGTCGACGCGAAATGGCATGGGCGGCGGTACGCTCGCTCGCGTCATAAACCTGGACGAACCCGCCGATTCCGCCGGTTCGTCGCCGATCATCCGCCGCCGAGTCGCTGCCGCGCCGCCCCCGACGCCGCCGAACCCGGAACGGCGACGCTTCTATGCTCCCACCCCGTGTACGGGAGACCATGCTCACCGGCCTCTCCCGGCTCGCGCTCGAGGTCAAGTACCTCGAGCCGGCGCGGCGGTTCTACGCGGAGACGCTGTCCCTGCCCGTCCGCAAGGACGGCGAGAGCGAGGTCGTCCTGGCCGCGGGCGAGACCGACCTCGTCCTCCGGCGACCCGAATCGGTTCCCCGGGGCGGACTTCACACCCACTACGCCCTCTCGATCCCCACCGGGGAGTACGACGAGTGGTGGGACCGCCTGAGCGCCGAGTACGACCTCAAGGAGGCTCAGTTCGGCACCTCGCGGTCGCTGTACCTGTACGATCCCGACGGGAACTGCGTCGAACTCGGCCAGCGCGACGTCGAGGGGCCGGGGATCGACGGCCTCTTCGAGGTCGTCCTCGAGGTCGAATCCCTCGACCGAGCCCGCGAGTTCTACGAGGCGCTGGGCTTTCGAACCGTCGACGTCGGCGACGACCGCAAGCGGGTGCGGCTGAACGGCCCGATGGCCCTCGAGCTGTGGGAACCCCACCTCGGGATCGCCGACGGCCGCGGCGGCGTCCACGTCGACCTCGGGTTCGAGACCGACGATCCGGGGGCGGCCCTCGAGGCGGTCGAGGACCGCGTCACTCGAGTCGAACGGGAGACGGACGCGGAGGTCGCGGTTCGCGACCCCGACGGCCACTGGCTGACGTTTCGAGCGGATGGCGCCTGAACTGAGCGGTGCGGTTCAGAAAACGAAGAGCACGGGAGCTACGTCTCGAGTCGTTACAGCCGGTCGGTGTTGACGTCGATCCCCGGCGGCGTGACGACCAGAAAGCCGCGGAAGTGGATGAGGTTCCCGCCCGACTCCTTGACGTCGCGGGCGAAGCCGGAGGCGAGTTCGTTGACTTCGCCCTCGACGCAGAGGACGAGCACGTTCCCCGACGAGACCGCCTCGAGCCACTCCGCGGACGGCGTCGTCCCGTCGAGGATGCCGAGGACGATTTCGCCGTCGAGCTCGAACTCCTCGTCGATGTGTTCCTCGACGGTTCGCAGGTCGAGATCGAAATCGCTCATACGGCTCTCCTCGGAGCGCGCCGAGAAAAACATTCGCTTCGCGTTGTATGGACTGCTGTACGTCACTGGAGATGCAATCGCAAGCCATCCTGCGATTGCGTCGGTAAATAGTTACAGCAATCCGTATCAGTCCCGAGGGAACTCCTTTTTGAATCCACGGAACTGGGTCCGGTGGGCCTCCTCGTCGGCGAGGATCGTCACCGCGACGTCCTCGGTGATCGGGTCGTTCGCGTCCTCGGCGGCCTCGAGCAGCGACCGGTACGTCTCCAGGGCGTCCTCCTCGGCCTCGAGGACGCCGTCGATCACCGACTCGACGTCGGTGGTGTCCTCGGGCGGTTGCAGACTCGACTGACTGGCCTCGAACGACTCCGAGCCGGGCGGGGACCGGTCGAGCTGCTTCAGCCGGTTGCCGAGCAGCCGCGCGTGCTCGAGCTCCTCGTCGACGTCGGCCTCGAGGCTCGCCTTGACCTCCTCGGCGTGGACTCCGTCGAGCACGATGGCGTTGGTCAGGTAGTTCATCACGGTCTCGAGTTCGTCGATGTAGGCCTCCGTCAGGAGGTCCGTAACGTCGTCTGACGTCATTGCCAGCCGCCCTACCACGACCGGGGATTTAGTTCTCACACGCTGCGCGTAGACGCGTGATCGAGCCGCGATTCCGCCGCCCCGTCGGGCTCGCGGTACACTCTTGGCGCGCGCCTGCCAACCACCGTCCATGCGCGAGCTCGACGAGACGGACCTCGAGATCCTCGAGTTGCTGGCGAGCGACGCCCGGCGGCCGTACAAGGAGATCGCCGACCGGGTCGGCCTGACGCCGCCGGCGGTGTCGGATCGCATCTCCCGGCTCGAGAGCCAGGGGATCATCCAGGGGTTTACGATCGACGTCGACCGCGAGCGACTCCACGGCGAGGTCTCGGTGCTGGTCGACCTCGAGCCGGCTCCCGATGCGGTCGACGACGTCTACGCGGCTGCGGGCGAACTCGAGGGTGTCGAACGCGTCTTCGAGGGGGTCGACGGCCGCGTCCTGGTTCACGCGACGATCGCCGACGGCGACGTCCGCTCGTGGCTCGCCCGCGAGGTCGATCTCGCTTCCCTGACCGGGTACGACGTCACGCTGCTCAACCGGTCGGCCCGCGTCTCGGCGCTGTCGGCGACCGGGTTCGCCCTCGAGTGTGTCGTCTGCGGGAAGCAGGTCACCGGCGACGGCGTGACGGTGACGGTCGACGGCGAGATCAAGACGTTCTGCTGTTCTTCCTGCGAGGATCGGTACCTGAGCCGGTACGAGTCCCACCGGGACGCCCTCGAGTGACCGTTTCGACCCCGAGCGGTGAGCCTCTCGGACCGGGCGAAGCTGCAACACGTACGAATCCCCGTCGGTAACGGGTCGGTTCGTCCCGGGAAATTGTTCCTCTCTCGACTCGTGTCCCGAAATATACGAACAACTGGACGATAGTCCAAAGACGTCCCGCGTGGTGGTTTCTTACTGACCGACCGTCCACCGGGAAGCGCGCGCCAGCCGGACCGAGTTATTTTCGAGTATATTCGGATGGATTGTAGGCGCTCGAGCGACCGATCTCGGGGTCGACTCGCGGAGCGAGCAGTATGATAATAGGATATCAGTCCGATAATAGGGCGTTGATGTCTTGCGATTTTCTGCTATCGTTGGACTTCTGTGAGGGTTGACACGACGTCTCATCCCGCGTGCAGCGTCAGCTTTATATACGTCGTCGGTCCTCGGATCGGATACAATGTCTTCACAAGGCAACCCGACCTCTGACACCAGTCAGGGGGGTCGAGTTCTTCCAGGGCACGTTAGATTCCACTGACGAAATCGAGTCAGCACGTGTCTTCGATACGACGCTGCGGGACGGCGAACAGTCGCCCGGGACGTCGTTCTCCTACGACGATAAACGCGAGATCGCCGCGGTTCTGGACGAGATGGGCACCCACGTTATCGAGGCCGGGTTCCCCGTCAACTCCGAGGCCGAGTTCGAGGCGGTCCGTGACATCGCTTCCTCGACGTCGACGACCACCTGCGGGCTGGCCCGCGTCGTCGACGACGACATCGAAGCCGCACTCGATTCCGGCGTCGAGATGGTGCACACGTTCGTCAGCACCAGCGACGTCCAGATCGAGGACTCGATGCACGCGACCCGGGAGGACGTAGTACAGCGCGCCGTCGAGTCGGTCGAGCGGATCACGGAAGCGGGGGCGACCTGCATGTTCTCGCCGATGGACGCGACCCGAACGGACGAGGCGTTCCTGATCGACGTGATCGAGGCCGTCTCGGAGGCGGGAACGGACTGGATCAACATCCCGGACACCTGCGGCGTCGCCACGCCCAACCGATTCCGGGCGATGATCGAGAAAGTCTGTGCCCACACCGACGCGCGGGTCGACGTCCACACCCACGACGACTTCGGGCTGGCGACCGCCAACGCCCTGTCGGGGATCGAGGCCGGCGCCGACCAGGCGCAGGTGTCGGTCAACTCGATCGGGGAACGGGCCGGCAACGCCGCCTACGAGGAGTTCGTGATGGCCGTCGAGTCGGTCTACCAGTGCGACACGGGGATCGACACGACTCGCATCATGGAACTCTCCGAGATCGTCGAGGAGAAGAGTTCGATCGAGACGCCGGGGAACAAGCCCGTCGTCGGCGACAACGCCTTCTCCCACGAGAGCGGGATCCACGCCGCCGGCGTCATCGAGAACTCCGACACCTTCGAGCCCGGCGTGATGACCCCAGAGATGGTTGGCGCGACGCGTCGACTAGTCATGGGGAAACACACCGGGACCCACTCGGTCCGCGAGCGCTTGGAGGAGCGCGGGTACGAACCAACCGACGACGAGGTGCGGACGGTAACCCGCCGCGTCAAGGACTACGGCGCCGAGAAGCGCCGCATCACGGTCGACGACCTGGAGCGGTTCGCCGAGGAGGCCGGCGTCGAGCGCCGGCGAGAGGAGGTGCAGATCTGAGGGATGGCCCCCTCGTTTGCTACCGGTCGGGAGCCCCGGCTATGGCGCCGCCGTTCCCGCCAGCGTTGCCCGGGACGAAACTATTATGATAGTCGACGCTCCTACGAGTGGAGTAATGACGGATCGCGCTCCAGCATCGGTTCGCACTCGCGACACCGACGGCAGCGCGCTCGCTCACATTCGTATTGTAGGGGCCCACTAGCCCCTCACCAACTCCTTCCTCGACCCCGGCCCGTATCCGTCGCACCGACCACCGAGCGACCAGCAACTCACCAGATGACACCAGCAAGCGCACCGGACCGCCGAGAGGCGACAGGAGGTAATCGATGAGCGAACGCGCACCACCGGTTACCGCGACCGAGGAACAGCACGACGACCAGGAGACGCGGGAGGAACCGCCGGAGTCGGCCCCGACTGAGGACGTCACCGACGACGCGGCGACCGACGCCGAGCCGACCCCCGTCACGACGGGCGCCGAGTCCGTCGTTCGCGCGCTCGAGAACGCGGGCGTCGAACACGCCTTCGGGGTGCAGGGCGGCGCGATCATGCCCGTCTACGACGCGCTGTACGACTCCGAGATCTACCACGTGACGATGGCCCACGAGCAAGGGGCCTCCCACGCGGCCGACGCCTACGGTATCGTCTCCGGGGAGCCGGGAATCTGCCTGGCGACCTCGGGGCCGGGCGCGACGAACCTCGTCACCGGCCTGGCCGACGCCGACATGGATTCGGATCCGGTCGTCGCACTGACCGGCCAGGTGCCGACGGAGTTCGTCGGCAACGACGCCTTCCAGGAGACCGACACCACCGGCGTCACGATGCCGGTGACGAAGACCAACACGTTCTCGAGCGAGCCCGATCGAGTCGGCACGGACGTCAGCGAGGCGTTCGCGCTCGCCAGCGAGGGTCGACCGGGTCCGACGCTGGTCGACCTGCCGAAGGACGTCACGAACGCAGAAACCGACCGCGAGCCCGACGAGCCGCGGACGCCCGACACCTACGAGGTCCAGGAGCGAGCGGACCCCGAGATCGTCGCGGCCGCAGCCGAGCGCGTCGAGAACGCCAGTCGACCGATCATGCTGCTCGGTGGCGGCGTGATCAAGGGCGAGGCCAGCGAGGTCTGTCGCGAGTTCGCGACCGAACACGAGATTCCGGTCGTCACGACGATGCCCGGAATCGGGGCGTTCCCCGAAGATCACGAGCTCTCGATGGAGATGGCCGGCATGCACGGTACCGGGTACGCCAACATGGCGATCACCCACTGCGATGCGATGGTCGCCGTCGGCACTCGCTTCGACGACCGGCTCACCGGCGGCATCGAGACCTTCGCACCCGACGCGGAGATCATCCACGTCGACATCGATCCAGCCGAAATCTCGAAGAATATCCACGCGGACTACCCGCTGATCGGCGACGCCGGCACCGTCGTCTCCCAGCTGGCCGAGGCCGTCGACGAGTCGCCACAGGCGACGAAGTGGCGCGCCCAGTGCCAGCAGTGGAAGTCCGACTACTCGATGGCCTACGAGGCCCCCGAGGACGAGCCGATCAAACCGCAGTTCGTCGTCGAGGCTTTAGACGAGGCCACGAGCGACCGCGCGATCGTCACCACCGGCGTCGGCCAACACCAGATGTGGGCCTGCCAGTACTGGACCTACACCGAGCCACGCACCTGGGTCTCGAGCCACGGCCTGGGCGCGATGGGCTACGGCCTGCCGGCGGCGATCGGCGCCCGCTTCGCGGCCGACGACGACCAGGAGGTCGTCTGCATCGACGGCGACGGCTCGTTCCTGATGACCCTGCAAGGGCTGTCGGTCGCCGTTCGCGAGAACTTAGACATCACGGTCGCCGTGCTCAACAACGAGTACATCGGGATGGTCCGCCAGTGGCAGGACGCCTTCTTCGACGGGCGCCACTCCGCCTCCGACTACGGCTGGATGCCCGAGTTCGACACGCTCGCCGAAGCCTTCGGCGCGCAGGGCTTCCGGATCGACGAGTACGACGAGGTCGCGGACACGATCGACGCCGCGCTGGCCTACGACGGTCCCTCCGTGATCGACGTCCACATCGATCCGCAGGCGAACGTCTACCCGATGGTTCCGAGCGGGGGCGACAACGGCCAGTTCGCGCTGGCGGAGGACCAGCTATGACACGAGAGCAGGGCCTCGACGGACCCGCTCCCGGGGAGCGACCCACCCCCGCGGGTCGGCGCAACAAACAGGGGATTCGCATCGACCCCGAGGTCGAGGCGAAACACGAACCTCGACGGACCGTCATCTCGGCGCTGGTCGAACACGAACCCGGCGTGCTCGCCGAAGCCTCGGGACTGTTCTCGAGGCGGCAGTTCAACATCGAGAGTCTGACGGTGGGCCCGACCGACGACGAGGACCGCGCGCGGATCACGCTCGTCGTCGAGGAGCCCGACCCGGGGATCGACCAGATCAAAAAGCAGCTGCGCAAGCTGATCCCGGTGATCGCCGTGCGGGAACTCGAGCCCGACGCGATGCGCCGCGAGCTCGCCCTGGTGAAAGTCAACGCCGAACGGCCCGACCAGGTCGCCGCCGTCGCGGACATGTACGACGCCAAGACCGTCGACTCGAGCCCCGAGACGGCGACGTTCGAGATCACCGGCGCTCGCCAGAAGATCGAGGCCGCGATCGAGACGTTCTCCCAGTTCGGTATCCGCGAGATCGCCCGAACGGGGACGACCGCGCTCGCGCGCGGCACCGACGACACCGCGGCACCCGCGCCGGCAGAATCGACCGCCAACGAGGCGAACAACACCCCCTACACCCAACCAGCAGACGATGACTGACGACGAATTCACCACCGAGATCTACTACGAATCGGACGCAGACGAATCGCAGCTCGACGACGTAACCGTCGCCGTCCTCGGCTACGGCAGCCAGGGCCACGCCCACGCGCTGAACCTCCACGACAGCGGCGTCGACGTGGTCGTCGGCCTGCGCGAGGACTCCTCCTCGCGCTCGGCCGCGGAAGCGGACGGACTCGAGGTCACGACGCCCGTCGAGGCGGCCTCGCGTGCACAGATCGTCTCGATGCTGGTCCCCGACACGGTCCAGCCACACGTCTACGAGCAGATCGAGGACGAACTCGAGGCCGGCGACACGCTCCAGTTCGCCCACGGCTTCAACATCCACTACAACCAGATCCAGCCCGCCGAGGACGTCGACGTGACGATGATCGCGCCCAAGACGCCCGGCCACCTGCTCCGACGTAATTACGAGAACGGCGAGGGCACCCCTGGGCTGCTGGCGGTCTACCAGGACGCGACCGGCGACGCCAAGGCGGAAGCGCTGGCGTACGCCAAGGCGATCGGCTGTACGCGGGCCGGCGTCGTCGAGACGACGTTCCGCGAGGAGACCGAGACCGACCTCTTCGGCGAGCAGGCCGTCCTCTGTGGCGGCATCGCCGAGCTGATCAAGGTCGGCTACGAGACGCTGGTCGACGCGGGTTACAGCCCCGAGATGGCCTACTTCGAGTGTCTCAACGAGATGAAGCTCATCGTCGACCTGATGTACGAGGACGGGCTCGGCGCGATGTGGGACTCGGTGTCCGACACCGCCGAGTACGGTGGGCTCACCCGCGGCGAGCGGGTCATCGACGACCAGGCCCGACAGAACATGGAGGAGGTCCTCGAGGAGGTCCAGAACGGCGAGTTCGCCAACGAGTGGGTAACCGAGAACCAGGCCAACCGCCCGGTCTACACCCAGCTCAACCAGGCCGAGAAGGACCACGAGATCGAGGAGGTCGGCGAGCGCCTCCGCGCGCTGTTCGCCTGGCAGGAGGAACAGGAATCGGAAACCGAGGACGAGCGGGAGAAAGTGCAAGCGGATTAGAATGAACCGAAGGAACGACACCGAATCGGACGACGACTCGATGCGCGCGGTCAGCCACACCAACCCCTACACCGGCGAGACGGCCGGGCGGCTGTTCAGCCGCGGCCCGACGGTCGTGGCCGACGGCGGTCGGCGCAACGGTGCCGACGACGAGAACCCCGCCGCGACGGACCCGCGGGCGGATGCCGAGGAGACGATGAAAACCGTCGATCACACGCCGCCACAGGGCGCCGACGACGCGAACGACGTCTTCGAGCGGGGCAACGAGCACGGCCGCGACGACGAACGGGGAGTAACCGACGTATGAGCGAGGGCACGCTGTACGACAAGGTCTGGGATCGTCACAAGGTGACGACGCTGCCGACCGGACAGGACCAGCTGTTCGTCGGCCTCCACCTCATCCACGAGGTCACCAGCCCGCAGGCCTTCGGCATGCTCCGCGAGCGGGACCTCGAGGTCGCCTACCCCGAACTCACCCACGCGACGGTCGACCACATCATCCCGACGGCCGACCAGTCCCGGCCCTACGCCGAGGACGCCGCCGAGGAGATGATGAGCGAACTCGAGCGCAACGTCCGCGAGGCCGGGATCGAGTTTTCGGACCCGAACTCGGGCGACCAGGGAATCGTCCACGTCGTCGGCCCGGAGCAGGGGCTCACCCAGCCCGGCAAGACGATCGTCTGTGGCGACTCCCACACCTCGACTCACGGCGCCTTCGGCGCGCTCGCGTTCGGGATCGGCACCAGCCAGATCCGGGACGTCCTCGCGACGGGCACCCTGGCCTTCGAGAAGCAGAAGGTACGCAAGATCGAGGTCGACGGCGAACTCGGCGACGGCGTCGAGGCGAAGGACGTCATCCTCGAGATCATCCGCCGGCTGGGCACCGAGGGCGGCGTCGGCTACGTCTACGAGTACGCCGGCTCGGCCATCGAGGACCTGGGGATGGAGGGTCGGATGTCGATCTGTAATATGTCGATCGAGGGCGGCGCCCGCGCGGGCTACGTCAACCCCGACGAGACCACCTACGAGTGGCTCGAGGAGACCGACTACTTCCGGGAGAACCCGGAGAAGTTCGAGGAGCTCAAGCCGTACTGGGAGTCGATTCGATCGGACGAGGACGCCGAGTACGACGACGTCGTGACGATCGACGCCGACGAGCTCGAGCCGGTCGTCACCTGGGGGACGACCCCGGGCCAGGGGATCGGTATCACCGATCCGATTCCGGCGCCCGAAGACCTGCCCGCGGACAAGCAGGATACCGCACGGCGCGCCCAGGAACACATGCGCGTCGAGCCCGGCGAGACGATGGCGGGGTACGACATCGACGTCGCCTTCCTCGGCTCCTGTACGAACGCCCGCCTGCCGGACCTGCGTCGCGCGGCCCGCATCGTCGAGGGACGGGAGGTCCACGACGACGTCCGCGCGCTCGTCGTGCCCGGCAGCCAGCGCGTCCAGGAGGCCGCCGAGGAGGAAGGCCTGAAGGACGTCTTCGAGGCGGCCGGCTTCGAGTGGCGCAACGCCGGCTGTTCGATGTGTCTGGGCATGAACGAGGATCAGCTCGAGGGCGACGAGGCCTGCGCCTCGTCCTCGAACCGGAACTTCGTCGGCCGCCAGGGCTCGAAGGACGGCCGGACCGTCCTGATGAACCCGCGGATGGTCGCCGCGGCGGCGATCACCGGAGAAGTGACCGATGTACGTGAGCTGCCGGAAGCGGAGGTGACCGCCTGATGACTGACGCAGACGAGGTCGAGATCCCCGAGGTCGACTCCGTCTCCGGCTCGGGCATCCCGATCCGGGGCAACGACATCGACACCGACCAGATCATTCCCGCGCGGTTCATGAAGGTCGTCACCTTCGACGGACTGGGCGAGTTCGCCTTCTTCGATCTCCGGTTCGACGAGGACGACGAGCAGAAAGACCACCCGTTCAACGAGGAGCGGTTCCAGGACTCCTCGGTGATGGTAGTCAACTCGAACTTCGGCTGTGGCTCCTCGCGCGAGCACGCCCCGCAGGCGCTGATGCGCTGGGGGATCGACGCCATCATCGGCGAGAGCTTCGCCGAGATTTTCGCGGGCAACTGCCTCGCGCTCGGCATTCCGACCGTCACGGCCGACGCCGAGACGATCGAGAAGCTCCAGGACTGGGTCGATGAGAACCCCGACGGCGAACTCGAGATCGACGTCGCGGCCGAGACCGTCACCTACGGTTCGAAGACGATCGACGTCACCGTCGACGACGCCCAGCGCAAGGCCCTGGTCGACGGTGTCTGGGACACGACGGCGCTGATGAAGTCCAACGCAGGTGCGGTCCGCGAGACCGCTCGAGCGCTGCCGTACGTCGAGTCCGAAGCGATTCCCGAAGCCGAGTAGGAGTCTCCTTTTCCCCCGCGCCGTCCCGATCGCGTAGCGATAGGTAACGGCCGATCATATTTAGTATATTGAATCTCTAAACTGTACTAATGTCTCCGGGATCGGTAGCCGACCGTCTCGCGACCCGACCGAGAGCCGTCCTTCTCGCGCTCGTGCTGGTCGTGGGGCTGGTCCCGGGAACGGCGGTCGGAACGACCGCCGACGGCGTCGGAACGGACGTCGAGGTCGACGACACCGCCGCGGAGGTGTCGATCGATCCCGCACTCGAGGACGCCGAGGGCGAGGTCACCGTCTTCGTTCACCTCGAGTCCCCGCCACCGGACTCGATCGACGGCCTCGCCGATCGGAAGGCGCACGCCGAGGCGAGCCACGAGCGGTTCGCCCGCGAGGTCGCCTCGAACGACGCGGTCACCGTCGAACGGGAGTTCTGGCTCACCACCGCCGTGGTCGCGACGGTCGACACCGACCGGATGGATCTCGAGACACTCGCTCGGGCCGACGGCGTCACCGCGATCAGCGCGAACGAGGCGGTTTCCGGCGCGACCGATCGAGCGGTCGACGCCGACGCGGACGTCGACGGAGAGGCGTCCGGGTCGGACGGCCCCTCGGCCGGACTCGAGCAGCTAAACGTCCCCGAGGCCTGGGACACCTACCGGACGAGGGGCGAGGGGACGTCCGTCGCGGTTCTCGATTCGGGCGTCGACGGCGACCACCCCGATCTCGACGTCGCCGAGTGGCGCGACTTCGGCGACGATCCCTCGGACGAGCCGATCGCCTACGACGACCACGGCACCCACGTCTCGGGGGTCGCCGTCGGAGGGAACGAGAGCGGAACGCAGATCGGCGTCGCGCCGGATGCCGACCTCTACCACGGCGCCGTGATGACTCACTGTGGGGGTGAGGACTGCGTCGGCTACCAGCGCGACATCATCGCAGGTCTCGAGTGGGCCGTCGAGGAGGACGCGGACGTCATCGTGTTGAGCCTGGGGATCGAGGGGTACAACGCCGGGCTGCTCGAGGCCATCGAGAACGCGAACGACGCCGGGACGCCGGTCGTCAGCTCGGCCGGCAACCAGGGTGCGGGAACCTCGACGTCGCCGGGCAACCTCCACGCGACGACCAGCGTCGGCGCGGTAAACGGGGAGGGTACCGTCCCCGAGTTCTCGAGCAGCGAGGAGATCGAAACGGCCGAGACGTGGGGTTCGGGCGCGCCGGATCACTGGCCCGGCTCGTATGCAGTTCCGACCCTCGTCGCGCCCGGGGTCGACGTCACGAGTACCGCTCCCGGTGGCGGGTACACGACCAAGAGCGGCACCAGTATGGCCGCGCCCGCGGCCGGCGGGGCGGCCGCGCTCGTTCAGTCCGCGACGGCGACGACCCTCGGCGCCGCGGAGCTCGAGGCGGCGCTGGTCGAGACCGCGGTCGGCGGCGACGGCCAGCGCGGCGGCCACGGGATCATCGACGTTCCGGCGGCGATCGAGCGAGCCGGCTCGTACTCGACGATCGAGGGAACGGTAACCGATACCGTCACCGGCACTTCCCTCGAGCGCGCGACCGTCACGGCCATCGCCGGCGACGCCCGCCACGAGACGACGACCGACTCGGACGGCGCGTTCGAACTCGAGGGGCTCGAGGGCGACCGGGAGTACGAGGTCGCCGCCGAAGACGCCGGCTACGAATCGGCGTCGGAGACGGCGTCGCCGCCGACTGACGGATCGGCGACCGTCGATCTTTCGCTCGCCGGCAGCGGGACGATCGGCGTCGGCCTCGCGGACGAGCGATTCGGAGCGCCGGTCGACGACGGAACGGTCGCGGCGACGGGACCGACCGGCACGTACCCGGGCGAGCGAACGGACGACGGTCACTACCGGATCGACGACGTTCCCGGCGGGGAAGAGTACGCGCTCGAGGTAGACGCCCCAGGACGCCTCGCGGACGAGCGAACGGTCGCCGTCGCGGACTCGGACACTCGAACGGAGGCGTTCGACATGCGAGGCGATTCGACCCTCGAGATCGTCGTCGAGACCGCGGACGGAAACCCGGTCGAGAACGCGTCCGTCGTCGTCGAGTCCAAGTCGGGGGCGACGTTCGAGCCGGACGGCCGCACGGCCGCGGACGGGACGCTCGAGGTCACCGTTCCCGGCAGCGGCGAGCGCTACACGGTGACGGCTTCGGGATCGGCGCTCGAGACGACCACCGTCGAAACCGGACCGGTCGACGAGGGGACGACCGAGACCGTGGTCGTCGCGCCCTCCGAGAGCGGTTCGGCCGGGCCGAGTCCGTTCGTCCTCGCCGCGGTCGGGGTGCTCGTCGCGGTCGGCGTCGCGCGGCTGGCGCGCTCCTGACTCGGATTCCGCCCCGCAGGCGGGCAGTTCTCGTGGTATTCGATACCCTCTTTTTCCCCGGCGCGCGAGAGTCCGTCATGACTCACGAGATCGCCGTCGTTCCCGGTGACGGAATCGGCCAGGAGGTCACACCTGCAGCGGTCGACGTACTGAGCGCCCTCGAGATCGACTTCGAGTTCACCGATGCCGAGGCCGGCGACGCGGTCGCCGAGGAGACCGGCGACCCGCTTCCCCAGGAGACGTACGACCTGGCCGCGTCGGCCGACGCGACGCTGTTCGGCGCGGCCGGCGAGACGGCCGCGGATGTTATCCTGCCACTGCGGGAGGCGGTCGGCTCGTTCGTCAACGTTCGCCCCGCGACCGCGTATCCGGGCGTCGACGCCGTCCGACCCGAGACCGATCTGGTCTTCCTCCGGGAGAACACCGAGGGCGTCTACGCAGGTCACGAGGATCGACTCACCGACGACGTTGCGACGCTGACCCGCGTGACGACGGAGACGGCCTCCCGACGGCTCGCGGAGTTCGCCTGCGAGTACGTCCAGCAAGGCGATCACGACGGCTTCACGATCGCCCACAAGGCCAACGTGATGCGCGAGACGGACGGCCTCTTCCGCGAGACGGTCGCCGACGTCGCCGACGACGCGGGCGTCGCGACCGACGAGGTGCTGATGGACGCCTTCGCGACGAAGGTCTGTCTCGAGCCCGAGCAGTTCGACGTCGTCGTCTGTCCGAACCTCGCGGGCGACGTCCTCTCGGATCTCGCCGCGGGGCTGGTCGGCGGGCTCGGCCTGCTCCCCTCCGCGAACGTCGGCCCCGATCGGGCACTGTTCGAACCCGTCCACGGCACCGCCCCCGACATCGCGGGGGAGGGTGTCGCGAACCCGGCCGCGGCGATCCTCTCGGCCGCGATGTTGCTCGAGTACCTCGAGTACGACGCGGAGGCCGCCGCGGTCCGGTCGGCCGTCGAGGCGACTCTCGAGGAGGGGCCCCGAACGGGCGATCTGGGCGGCAACGCCGGAACCGAGGACGTGACGAACGCGATCATCGACCGGTTATAAAAAGCGGCTCTTCGAACCGACGAGCGCCTCAGGCCGAGTCGGCGCCGAGCGTCCAGTCCCCGTCGGCCTCGACGTTGATCCAGACCGTTCCGCCGGCCGCGTAGGAACGGGAGCTGTCGAACGACCCGGTCTGATTGACGAGCTGCTCTCGGCTGCCGTCCGCGCCGTAGCCGTCGACGACGAACGTCCCGTCGCCGTCGTGGGTCGGCGACAGGGAGACGCCGCCCTGGGTCCAGAGCGGACCGACGTACCCCGAGCCCGACCCCGACGCCTCGACGGGGAGGTCCTCGAGGTCGTCGCCGTGAACTTCCGGCTGGCTGAGGTCGATCGACCAGTCGCCGTCGGCCTCGATCTCGAGCGTCGCGGAGCCGCCGCCGACGGTCGCGACCGATTCGCCCGTCGCGTTTCCGGACGTCGTCAGAGTGTTGCCGTCGAGTTCCACGACGAACTCGTCGTCCCCGTCGTGGGAGAACTCCGCGACGACGAGCCCCTCGTCGAGTTCGACGGTCTCGCTCCCGGAGCCGTCGCCGTCGAGCTCGTGGGACTGACCCGACTCGAAGATCGTCCCTTCGGGGCGCTCGATCGTCTCCTCCTCGGTACCGTGTACCTCGTACTCGCCGTCGACGAGATCGGAGGGTGTGATGACGTCGAGGCCGCGGTTCTCGAGGTGGTCGAGCAGGTGCTCGAACTCGTCGAGGGTCATCTCGCTGCCCTCGGGGTCGTCCGTATCGACGATCCGTTGCATGCGCAACACGGTGAGCTGGTTGTACTGATCGGCGAGATTGATGTGGCGGCGCACGCCGCTGTGAAGCGAGGGCCCCCAGACGTGGGGGATCATGTGGCGCTCCGTCGGCGGCATCGTGCTCGGGCAGGACCCGAACAGGAACGCCGTCTCGTGGAGATCCCTGACGACCTCGTAGGTCTCCTCGCTCATCCGGTCGTCGGGGACGAGCAGGTGTCGCGCCCCCTGCTCGAAGCCCTGCTCCTCGAGCATGTTCTTTGAGTTCTCGAGGACCGTCCGCTGTCGGTCCTGGGGCGAGTCCGAGAGCGCCGTCGTGGTCGTCGGGTTCGAACAGATGTCCCAGCCCCGGTCTTGCAGTTCCTGAAGCTGCGTGACGTCCATCCGACCGCTCTCGCCGATCGCCTCGGGCGGGAGCGGGACGGCCCCGGCCCAGCCGCGCTCCTCGAGCATGTCGGCCGCGATATCGTACTGTGACTCGTAGCCGCCGTGGAACAGGAGGATGGCCTTCCCGTTGTCGACGGAGTCGACCTTGCGCAGGTCGTCGACGACCATCTTGATCGGACGCCCGTCGTTCGTCGCGAGGATGTTGATCGCGGTGACGTTCGACAGATCCGGCTCGTCGTCGGGTTTGTGTTCGTACCCGCAGTCGAGCCGGAACCAGCCCGTGAACTCCCCGGGAACGGTCCGAACCGTCGTGAGGCGGCTCTCCCGGCCCGGTGCGATGAACTCCACGACGATCCGGTTTGCCGACTCGGGTTTGACTGCGACCGAGACGTCGCTGTCGGTGAGGTCGATCGCCTCCGAGAAGTAGACGGTCAGCCCCGCCGACTCGCCCTCCTCGTCCTCGATGACGGCGGCCTGTGTCCCGCGGCGCGCCTCCTCGGACGACACCGAAACTTCGCCGGTTCGTCGGGTCGGCTCCTCCTCGAAATCGGCAAGCAGTTCACCGTCGTCGATCGCGGGCCACAGCGTCTCGCCGCCGCCGTCCCCACCGTCGTCGGCGTCGTCGCCGTTCCCGTCTCCGTTTCCGTTGCCGGAGTCGTCACCGTTCTCACCGTTACCGCCGTTTTCGTCTTCGGACAGGAAGTCCGTACAGCCGGCGAGCGTCGCCGACGTTGCACCGACGGCGGCCAGCAGTCGCCGTCTGGACGACCCGAATCCAGTGTTGTTGCCGTTATCCATGTGTGGTCTGAACGTTCCGTACCTGTATACTTGTTAATAGAGGTACTAAACCTTCTTCCCGAAAGGACAGTATCCGAGAGCGATCGGTGCGGAGACGCTTATCCGTTCGCTAACAGTTCGCCCGCTGGCGGTTTCAGACGATATCGAGAGCGTCCCTGTCGACGCCGGCTAACTCGACGAGCGCGTCGGCCTCGAGGAGGTGACACTCGCCGGGGACGACCAGCAGGTGCAGCGGGTCGCCGAACGACCGCCGTGCGAGTTCGGTCATCGTCCCGGCCGCGACGAGGGGGTCGGGACTGCCGGCTCGAGCGACGACGACGCCGACGAGATCCGGGTAGACTTCGGCCAGCAGCTCGGCGCCGACGTCGGCAGTCATGTACTCGTCGCGCTCGGCCTTAATATCCAGATAAACGACGGTGTGGTGGCCGTCCGCGCGGTTCGCGTCGATCGTCTCGGTCACGCTCGCGGGGAGCCCGTCGGCGCCGTGAGCGTAGGGGAACGGAAGCGTCGTCGCCTTCCCGAACCGGTAGTTCTGCAGGCCGGTCAGCGAGCTGGCGGCCGTCTGGGCCGTCACGCCGTGGATCACCCGCGTCTCGACCCCGCGGTCGTGGGCGCGCAGCCGGAGGTCGACGTGGGTCGTCGAAATCATCGTATCGCCCGCCGTCAGGAAGGCGACGTCCTCGCTCTCGGCCGCGGCGAGCACGTCCTCGGGTTCCTGTTCGACGCCCGCTCGATCGCGGACCTCGATCGAGACGTCGTGTGCGTCCTCCAGCCCCTCGACGGTCGTCCCGAGCAGCTTGCTGGTGTAGAACTCGGCGTAGGCCCGGTCGGCCTCTCGCAGCGCCTCGCGGCCCTCGACGGTGATCGACCGCTCGTCGTAGAGCCCGAGCCCGATGAAGGTGAGCATGGCCGTCGGTAGCGCGAGCGGCCGCTATAACCTTTCGAGTCCGGGGGGAAGCGTCAGCGTTAGGAGCCGCGGTCGGCGAGTAGTGGTATGGAGGTGCCGTGTGTCCGCGTCGAGCGCGAGGCCGGGGAACGGACGCGAGCGAGCCTCGCCGAGGCGGACCTGATCGACGACGACTACGAAATTTCCGTCGCGGACGGCTGGCTCTACGTTCCGGTGACCGATCCCGACGCGGTCCCCGACGAGTACGAGACGGTCGAGCGAGCCGTCGACGAGCGCCGGAGCCAGACGACTCCCGCGGAGCTACTCGAGTTCGAGCCGTCCTACGAGCGCCTCGGGGAGGCCGCGTTGCTCGACGAGGACGATCCCGAGCGCGCGCGAGCGATCGCCGACGCGATCCTCGAGTCGGATCTCCCCGTCGACACCGTGCTGAACAAGGCCTCGAAAGTCAAAGGCGAGACGCGGGTTCGGGACTGGGAGCTGCTCGCGGGCGAGGGCACCGAGGTCGTCCACCGCGAGTACGGCTGCGAGTTCGCGCTGGATCTCGCCGAGGTGTACTTTTCGCCGCGGCTGGCGACCGAGCGCCACCGGGTCGCCGAACAGGTAACGGAAGGAGAGCGCGTGTTCGACATGTTCGCCGGCGTCGGCCCCTTCGTGATCCCGTTCGCGAAACGCGGCGCCGAGACGGTCGGCGTCGACGTCAACGAGACCGCGATCGAGTACCTCCGGGAGAACGCCCGCCGGAACGGCGTCGAGGACCGCGTCACGGCGATCTGCGACGACGTCCGCGAGGTCGCTCCCGAGTACGAGAACTGGGCCGACAGGATCGTGATGAACCTGCCCCACAGCGCCGACGCTTTCCTCGAGTCGGCGGTGACGATCGCGGGCGAGGTCTGTACGCTGCACTACTACGACATCCAGCACGAAGACGATCCGTTCGGTCCCGGCGAGCGCGCGATCCGCGCGGCCGCCGAGCCCGAGTACGAGGTGACCGTCGAGACCCGCCACACGGTCCGTTCGTACGCACCGCACGAGCTGAACGTGTGTCTGGACGTCCGACTCGAGCGGTAGCGCGAGTCACGTAACCGTCTCACATGACCGTAACGATTCGCAATCCTTATGCCGGCTATCGCTCGTACAAATAAACGCACCTCGCCGGTGTAGCTCAGACTGGCAGAGCGAATCCTTCGTAAGGATTAGGTCGAGGGTTCAAATCCCTCCACCGGCTTCAGGAAAAAGGGTTCAAGTCCTACAATCTTCTGTTTGAATCCTATCGGACAGCTCTGCTCGTTATTCACACCTATCCTTGCTGGAATAACTCCTCAATTCGGTTTTGAAGATGTGCAAAAGCCTGCTCAGCTTCCCCCACCGTTTCTACCCCCGTAATCGACACGACCCCATTTGAAGGAATAGTAATCAAACAATCCAGTTCTTCCGGCCAATAGAATAAAAACGGGGTAGTTGGATAGCGTGACCAGGATTCACCGGCCAGTGATGCCTCTCATCCTGATCTGAGTTCTTTCCCACCGAGGATGGACTGGAGCTGTTCAGGCGGATCAAGTCCTCGCCGTTTCCACGTAGCCAACATGGTCGTGATCGTCTCGTGAATCTGGACCCCTTCGGCTGAGCGAAGGGTCCGGAACATTTTCCGCAGCACCACTTGCTCGCGCAGAGCGCGCTCTGCGCGATTATTCGTCGAATCGACGTCTGGCTCCGTGACAAACGTCAGCCAATGCCCTAACCCGTTCCTGATCTTCTCGACCAACTTCTGGACCTCCTGTGACTCATAATCCTCCCTGATCAGGCCTTCCAGGTGTAACGACGCCTCCGCCCGCTTCTGCTCGCGGGCGGAGGCGGGCGGGTCCTCCTCGTCGAATGCTGTTAAGTCGTCGTGGAGATCGTGCAACTCCGCAGAGAGCCACTCTGCTTCCTCGTACCGTTCAGCAACGTATTCCGCCTCCCGC
>NZ_JBLRWX010000064.1:0-21658 GCF_047921035.1 Natronococcus sp. | reverse complement strand
CCGGGAACTGCGGTTGAGCCGCCAGTGGCGCGAGCAAAGCGGGGGCAAGCAGCCCCGCCAGCAGCGCCAGCAGGGCCTCGCGGTCGACCGCCGCTAGCTCCGAGACCCGCATCGTCCGGGCGCCGTCCTCCCGTTCGATCCGGTAGACGAGGTAGCCTACAGGCTCTCCGTCGCGCTCGTAGGCGTAGACGAACGGGTCGGTGTCGTGGCCCCCGAAGATCCGATGGCGCCACCACCGTTCGTCGCGCTCGAGCGCCAGCCCCTCGCTCGCGGCGTCGTAGACCGGTTCGATCGTCCCGAACTCGTCGGCCTCGAGCGGGCGAAACGAGCCGTCGTCGCTACCCCTGGCGAACGCGAACGCGTCGGGCGACGCGGCGTGGGTGACGATCCGGTTGGCGGTGTCCCAGCCGTACGTGCGGTAGAAGCGGTACCGAAACGGCCAGAGGATCGAAAGCCGATCGCCGCGCTCGCGGTACTCCGCGAGCGAGCCCTCGAGTAGCTCCCGGACGTTGCCCTCGCGGCGGAACTCGGGGGGCGTCGCGACCGACGCCAGTCCGGCCGTCGGATGGCTGTCGCCCCGGACGCGAGCCTCGAGCCAGTAGTGTCGACAGACGGTGCGGGGCCGATCGTCGCCGTCGACGAAGATCCCCCGTCGGGCGCCCCGCGCGTCCCGAACCGTCTCGTGCTCGTCGGGATCGTACGCGGGAACGCCCCTCTCGGGCCTGAAGGCGTAGCTGCGGTACTCGTGGAAGGTCTCCCGGTCGTCCGGGATCGGGCGGTAGTCGGCCATACGAACGACCGCGTCGGCGGCGGAAAAGAAGGTTCTGGAGCTTAGACGTTGTTCTCGACGAACGCCTCGATGCGAGCCAGCGCCTTCCGGAGGTCCTCGAGCCCCGTCGCGTACGAGATCCGAAGGTGGCCCTCCCCGCCGGGGCCGAAGACGTCCCCGGGGACGACGGCGACGCCCTCCTCGCGGAGGACGCCCTCGGCGAACTCCTCGGCGGTCCAGCCCTCGGGCACCTCGGGGAAACAGTAGAAGGCACCCTTGGCCTCGAAGACGTCCATCCCGATCTCGCGAAAGCGCGAGAGAACGAATCGTCGGCGACGGTCGTACTGGTCGACCATGTCGCGGACGTCGCTCTCGCAGGACTCGAGGGCCTCGAGCGCGGCGTGCTGGGCGGTCGTCGGCGCCGACAGCATCGTGTACTGGTGGATCTTGTTCATCGCACCGATCGCCTCGCTCGGGCCGAGCGCGTAGCCCAGCCGCAGCCCGGTCATCGCGTGGGCCTTCGAGAACCCGTTGAAAACGATCGTCCGCTCGCGCATCCCGGGCAGGGTCGCGATCGACGTGTGATCGACGCCGTCCTCGCCGTCGCCGCCGTACGTTAGCTCGGCGTAGATCTCGTCGGACAGGACCGTCAGGTCGTGCTCGCGGGCGAACTCGGCGATCGGCTCGAGATCCTCCTCGCGCATGATCGCGCCCGTCGGGTTGTTCGGGTAACAGAGCACGAGGACGTCGGCCTCGTCGGCACCCGCCGCCTCGAGGGCGTCGACAGTGAGCCGGAACTCGTCCTCCTCTTTTGTCGGCACCGACAGCACCTCACCGCCGGCGAAGATCACGCCCGGCTCGTAGGAGATGTAGGAGGGCTGGGCGACGGCGACGGTGTCGCCGGGGTCGACGAACGCCCGGAACGCCAGGTCGACGGCCTCGCTCGCGCCCGCGGTGACGAGGATCTCTTCTGCGGGGTCGTACTCGAGGTCGAACCGATCTCCGACGTACTCGCCGATGGCCTCGCGGAGTTCCCTCGTCCCGCGGTTTGCGGTGTAGGAGGTCTGGCCCCGCTCGAGGGAGGCGATCGCGGCGTCGCGGGCCGCCCACGGCGTCGAGAAGTCGGGCTCGCCGACGCCCAGCGAGATGACGTCGTCGCGCTCCTCGGCGATCTCGAAGAAGCGCCGGATACCCGAGGGAGGCACCTCCTGGACCCGCTCGGAGAGCTCGAACGTCATGGCGAGAACGAGAGTCGGTCGTCCTCCTCGCCGTCGCCGAACTCGATTCCGTTCTCCTTGTAGGAGGTCATCACGTAGTGGGTGACCGTCTGGGTGATCTCGGGGACGGGAGCGACCTTCTCGCTGACGAACTGCGAGACCTCGCGGATCGAGTCGCCCTCGACCTCCATGTCGAAGTCGTAGTCCCCGCTGACCAGCCGCAGGGCGGTCACCTCCGGGAACCGCGCGAGGCGCTCGGCGATCTCGCCGTAGCCGGTCTCGCGGTCGAGGTGGACGTTGAGTTCGACCTCGGCCCGGACGCGCTCGTCCTCGAGTTTGTCCCAGTCGACGACCGCCTGGTAGCCACGAACTACGCCCGCCGCCTCGAGTTCCTGGATGGTCTCCTCGACCTCGCGCTCCTCGAGGTCGGTCATTCGCGCGATATCCTCGGCCGAGTACCGCGCGTTCTCACGGAGCAACTCGAGCACCTCGCGTTCGCTCATATCCCTCCCAAGCGCGAGGGCGAAGTAAAACGTTGTCCATCCCCGGTTTTTTGCGTTCGGCGGGTTGCGGACGGCGGGGGTGTCGCCCGACCGGTATCGTCGTCGTTGAAACGAGTTACTCACCGCTCGCACTCGAGCGACCAGCATCGATCACCTGGCCGCTGATTCGCGATCGGGAGTGCACTGACTTTCAACGATTACGATAGTTCTTGAACAGCAGCGCACGAACGTCGTCTTTCGTCTGGACCGTCTCGACCGAGCCGTCCGGGAGCGTGACCGCGTACCTCGCCTCGCCCGACGGCGCCTCCTCCCACTTGTCGTCGTGGGTCCGGAGGAGGTTCATCATCTCGTCTAACATCTCGTCGTCGTCGGCGGCGCCGTCCGTTCCGTCGCCGAGCGGTTCGGGGTCGTCGTCACCGTTCGTGCCATCGTCGAGCGACTCGGGCTCGTCGCCGGGCTCACCGTCGGACGGCATGCCGGGCGTTCCCGCGAGTTCCTCGTCGGCGGGGCTGGCCCTTCCGTCGGCTCCCTCGTCGACCGACTCCGTCTCGTCGTACGAGACCGTCTGCAGGTCCGAGTCGCCGCCGTCGTCGACCGCGACGTCCTCGCTCACCTCCACGTCGTCGCTCGCCGTTCCGGGCTCGAGTTCGAGCTCGTCGTGGAGGTTGTCGATCAGGAACTGCACGGCGTCGCGTTCCCTGACGCAGCCGTACTTGCCGACGACGTGTTCGCCGATCTCCTCGCGTAGCTGCTGGACGATCGCGTACTGCTCGTCGGTAACCTCGAGTGTCTGCATACGGAACTCATCAGGGCCGCGGTACAAATATATTGTTGAGCTTTCGGAATTGAATACTACCCGCGAGCGAGCTCGTCACCCGGATCGGTGTCGGGGACGTCCGAGAGGGAGTATCCCTCGAGGGTCGTGTCGGGAACCTGCAGCGTATTGCCGATCGTTTTTTCCAGTCGCACTCCTCCGGGCGCGACCTCTTCGAGCGATTGTACGAAGAGGGTGTAGCGACGGTGTACGTCGGCGACGTCACCAACGTGCTCGAAACACACTGGTCGGTGCGAGCGAACGCGAAGACGCACAACTTCTGGGCGTTCCGGGCGTTCATCGACCGGCTGGCGTGTACCGCCGAGGAGTTCGGCATCACCGTCGAAGTCCGCCCCGAAGCGTGGACGAGTCAGACGTGTCCGAACTGCGGTTCGGCCGAGAACACGACTCGGCACCGAGACACGCTCACGTGTCCGTGTGGCTTCGAGGGCCACGCGGACCTCACCGCGTCGGAGACGTTCCTCCAACGCCACGAATCGAACGTACCACGGCCGATGGCACGGCCCGTATGCCTCAAGTGGGACGACCACACTTGGTCGGCGTCACCACGCGCTTACCGTCCCAACGAGGAGCATACACACCCGCAAGTTACCGCCGGGGACTCGGCGTAGCCGAACCCCCACGGTGGAATCCTCGCGCTTTAGCGCGGGGAGGATGTCAACGACCTGGGTCTGGAACAGTCGCTCGTTCCGGCAGCACTCGTCGGGGTCCTCGTGATCGTCGACGCGTGTTATAGTAGCCACTGCAAGTCGATGCACACCTGATCGCACGACGGCTGTGCGATCAGTGTGTAAATCGTTGCAGTTGTTACTATACCTGAACCCGCCGATCGAGACGGACGACTCCTAACCCGGCGTCGTTCCGTTCGGCGGCGACTCGATGGCGCGTGGCGCATCCTATAAGAGCGAATGGCTGTTACGTACGAGTATGACGCTCCAGGAATCCGACTCCGAACTCGAGGCCGGCGACGCCGCCCCCGACTTCGAACTCGAGGGCGCGGACGGCGAGACGTACACGCTCGAGAGCTTCGCCGACAGCGAGGCGCTGCTTCTCGTGTTCACCTGCAACCACTGCCCGTACGCGCAGGCGAAGTTCGACCTGCTGAACGAACTGGCCGACGAGTACGACGACGTCTCGGTCGTCGGGATCAACCCCAACGACGCCGAGGAGTACCCCGAGGACTCCCTCGAGAAGATGCGCGAGTACGTCGCGGACGGTCGGATCTCCTACGACGCCTACCTCCGCGACGAGAGCCAGGACGTCGCCCGAGCCTACGGCGCGGTCTGTACGCCGGACCCGTTCCTGTTCAGTCGCCAGGACGGGACGTTCCGGCTGGTCTATCAGGGTCGACTCGACGACGCCCTGAACCCCGAGGACGAGCCGACCCGGTTCCACGTCCGCGAGGCCATCGAGAGCGTCCTCGCCGGCGAGGAGGTCGACCTCGAGTGGCAACCGTCCCAGGGCTGTTCGATCAAGTGGGTCGACGGGGAGTAGCGACCGGGACGCTCGCGGACCGACGCCGCCCTCCGCGGCGGGACCATAAGAGCTTACTGCTCGGCACCCCGTTCGTCTGACAGGTCCCGTCCGCATGCCCGTCGATCCCTCCGGCCGTCCGTCGTCGCTTCCGCTCGAGCTGGTGCTCCAGCCCGACGCCGTCGAGTGGTTTCAGGAGACGTATCTCGATACCGCCGAGGCGCAGCTGTTCGCGACGGCGCTGCTGGTGATCCTGATCGTCGTCGGCGCGACGAGCGCCTCCCGGGTCTACGACGCGCTCCGACGTCGATACGGGCGGAAGCTCGGCGAGGTCGTCTCGCTGCTCATCCTCGGAATCGTCGTCGCGATCGTCGTCTACAGCTTCAGCGCGATCTGGGGCGTGCTGTTCGTCCTCGAGTTCACCCTCCAGTCGGCGACGATCGACCGTTGGGAGGCCGCCCAGCAAATCATCACGCTCGGCATCGCGGCCACTGCGTATCTGACGATCCGCTTTGTCAACCGGTCGATCGACGCGCTCGCGGAGAAGAGTGCGGTCACGAAACACCAGAGCGAGGTCGCCCACCACGTCGCCGACGTCGCGATCATCGCCGCCGCGGCGACGGTGATCCTCTCGCTGTGGGGGATCAACCTCACGAACATCTTCCTCGGTGCGGGGGCGATCACCGCGATCGTCGCGCTGACCGCCCGCGAGACGCTGGCGGCGATGCTCGCGGGGTTCGTCCTGCTGTTCTCCCGGCCGTTCCACGTGGGCGACTGGATCGAGGTCAACGAGACGACGGGGATCGTTACCGACGTGACGATCTTTACGACCAAGATCCAGACCTTCGACGATAAACACGTCCTCGTCCCCAACGACGAAGTTACGAGCAGCCAGCTGACGAACTACTCGCGGAACAACCAGCTTCGCGTCGAGGTCGAAGTCGGTGTCGACTACGACACCGACGTCTCGCGGGCTCGAGAGATCATCGTCGAGGCCGTCGACGACTGCGAGATCATCAAGGACTCGCCGAACCCCCAGGTCGTCACGAAGGCCTTTGGCGACTCCTCGATCCTGCTCGAGTGTCACGTCTGGATCGGTAACCCGACGAAGCGTCGCACCCACGACGCCCGCACCGCGGTCATCGAGTCGGTCGCGGCCGCATTCGACCGGGAGGACATCTCGATCCCCTACCCCCAGCGCGTACACTCCCCGCGCGGGGACGGGTTCCGGATCGAGAGCGGTCCCCGCGAGGAGGCCGGGATCTCGACGACCGACGACTGATACGGATTGCTGTAACGATTTACCGGCGCAACCGCGACCCGTACGGCGGTTGCGCCGGTAATGACTTACAGGAAACCGTATGAGGGTCGTCATCGCGAGCCGTCCGCTTCGAACCGCTCCGGGTCCGAGTCGGTCGATTCGTTCCAATACCTCGATCGAAATGAGTACGGGATCACGCCGGAAGAGAGCCTACTCGACGCGGATCTCGCCTTCCATGCTGCCGTGGGGTCGACAGCGGTAGGCGGCCATCTCCTCGGCCGCGGTTATCGAGAGGATCTGGTCGTCGCCGGGGTCGTCGGTGAGGTCGGTCTCGTAGTCCTCGACGACGTCGCCGTCCTCGTCCCAGATCTCGATGTTGTGCCGGGTACCGTCACCCTCCGTCCAGCCGATCTCGTACTCCTCGCCCTCCTGGAGGATCAGCGTCGGGTTCTGTTCGTCCTCGGTCTCCTCGGCGCCACCGTCGTCATCGTCGTCGCCGTCGTCGCCAGAACAACCGGCCGTCGTCGTCACGAGAAGAGTTGCACCTGCGGTTTTCAGCACCGTTCGTCGCGTTCGCGTCGATCGCGTCATGGAACCCCTTGGTGTCGAAGAACGAGAACGTTGTCGGTGATTCCTGAAATACGGGAGGGGTTCGAGCGCGGCCGGACTCGAGCCGGTCCGAGTTACTCGACAGCGCGTCGGTACTGGATCGGCCAGGACTCGGGCTCGTCCGCCAGCTCGGCGGCGGCCCGGAGCCCGAAGTACGGATCGCGCAGGAACTCCCGACCGACAAGGACGAGATCCGCGCGGCCGTTCCGAACGATTGCATCGGCCTGCTCGGGTTCGGTGATTCCGCCGACCGCACCGACGGCGATCCCGGTCTCCGCCCGAATCTGTTCGGCGAGAGGGACCTGGAAGTTCGGCCCGCCGGTCGGGTTCTGGTCGGGGTGGAGCCCGCCCGAACTGACGTCGATCAGGTCGGCGCCGAGTTCCTCGAGTTCCCCGGACAGCCGAACGGACTGCTCGAGATCCCACGAGGGACGGTTGTCGAGCCAGTCGGTGCCCGAGATCCGCACGAACACGGGCTTGTCGTCGGGCCAGACCTCCCGAACGGCCGCGGTCACCTCGCGGACGAGCCGCGTGCGGTTCTCGAAGCTCCCGCCGTACTCGTCCTCGCGGCGGTTCGTCGCCGGCGAGAGGAACTCGTGGAGCAGGTAGCCGTGGGCCGCGTGGACCTCAGCGATCTCGAAGCCCGCCGACAGTGAGCGCTCGGCCGCGGTCCGGTAGGCGTCGATGACGTCCTCGATATCCCCGTGGGTCGCCTTCCGGATCGAGGGGTCGTCGCCGTCAAAGGGCGGATACCCCGCGGGCGAGGGCGAGAGCACCTCCCAGCCCTCGTCGTCCTCCTCGGGTCGGATCGGGACGTTACCCTCCCACGGGCGGGTCTTGCTCGCCTTGTGGCCCGCGTGGGCGAGCTGGATCGCGGGCACGCCGCCCTGCTCGCGGACGAACTCGGTGATCGGCTCGAGCGCCGCGGCGTGCTCGTCGCTCCAGATTCCCAGGTCGGCGGGCGTGATCCGCCCGCGGGGTTCGACGGCCGTCGCCTCGGTCATCACGATTCCCGCACCGCCGACGGCGCGGCTGCCGAGGTGGACCCGGTGCCACTCGGTCGCCAGCCCGTCGGGCTCACAGGAGTACTGGCACATCGGCGAGACGGCGAGCCGGTTCGGTACCTCCAGATCGCGCAGCGACAGCGTCGAGAACAGCTCTGACATCGGTCGTCGTTACGGCTCTCGAGGGTTAACCACCCCGGAGGCCGACGCCCTTGCCGGTGTGAGAGTGGAGAACGGACCGCTTATTCCGCTCGCGGGAACAGTGCCGGTATGACCACGGACTTCCTCGAGCGCTTCGACACCTCCCGTCCCGTTCTCGGAATGGTGCACCTGCCCCCGCTCCCGGGCGCTCCGGAGTACGACCCGGACGCCGGCCGCGAGGCGATCCGCGAGCGAGCACTCGAGGACGCCCGCGCACTCGAGGCCGGCGGGATCGACGGGATCGTCGTCGAGAACTTCGGGGACGCACCGTTCTACCCCGAGGACGTGCCGACTCACACCGTGGCGGAGCTGACCGCTATCGCCGCAGAGCTGACCGACGCGATCGACGTCCCGGTCGGGATCAACGTACTCCGCAACGACGCCGAGGCCGCGCTGTCGGTCGCCGTCGCCGTCGGCGCCGACTTCGTCCGGGTCAACGTCCACGTCGGGACGGCCGCCACGGATCAGGGCGTCCTCGAGGGCCGGGCCCACGAAACCATGCGTCTCCGCGAGCGGATCGACGCCGACGTCGCCGTCCTCGCGGACGTCCACGTCAAACACGCGACGCCCGTCGGCGAGGACGACGTTCGACGGGCGGCCCTCGAGACAGCCGAGCGCGGGGGCGCCGACGGCGTGATCGTCTCGGGTTCCGGTACCGGCGCGGAGACGGCCCTCGAGGACGTCGAGCGCGTTTCCGGGACACTTTCGGAACACGGACTCGAGGTGCCGGTGCTCGTCGGCAGCGGCGTGACGAGCGAGACGGTCGGGGACTGCCTCGAGGCCGGCGCCGACGGCATCATTGTCGGCACGGCGCTCAAGGAGGGCGGGGAGACGACGAACCGGGTCTCGAGCGAACGGGTCGAGGAACTCGTGGCGGCTCGAGGATCGTGAGGCGGATCTGACGTCACTCCCAGTTGTGCAGCGCGTCCCGAAAGATGTCGGCGGCGTCGTCCTTCGTCACGGGTCGGGGGTTACACCGCAACAGCCGCTGTTGGGTTTCGACCGTCTGCGTCGCCAGCCAGTCGACGTCCTCCTCGCTGACGTCGGCGAGTTCGGCGAGCCCGCTCGGGATGACGTTCAGGTCCTGCTGGAGCCGGACGTACTCCGATCTGGCCAGGTCGGCCGCCTCCCGCGTTCCGATGCCGTCGGTGTCGGCGCCGAGCATGTCGGCGACCTCGGCGAACCGTTCGGGATCGCTCGCGGCGTTGTAGCCGAGCGTGCTGGCGGGCGTCAACACGGCGATCGTCTCGCCGTGGTAGGTGTGATACCGGTTTCCGACGGGGTAGGCCATCGCGTGACAGAGGCTCGCACCGGCCGTCAGTCCCGCGATCGCGCCGAACAGGGCGCCCTCGAGCATCGCCTCCCGGGCCTCGAGATCGTCCCCGTTATGGACGGCCGTCCGAACGTTGCTCGACAGCAGGTCGATCGCCTTCTCGGAGAACATCTCGGTGAGTTCGGTTCGGCCGGCGTAGACGGGCCGGGAGTCGGGATCCGAGGCTCGCAGGAGCCCGTCGAACGGATGAGTCGTGTACCCCTCGATGGCGTGACCCAGCGCGTCCATCGCCGTCTTTCCCGTAATCTCCGGCGGCAACGTCGTCGTGAACGTCGGATCGAGGAGCGCCGCGTCGGCCCGCACGTGGTTGCTCGAGATCCCCTCCTTGATCTCCTTTTCCTCGACGGAGAGGATGGCGACGGGCGAGATCTCTGCCCCCGTCCCGGCCGTCGTCGGCACGAGCACCAGCGGTGGTCCCGAGTCGGTCAGCGCGTCGCCGTTGCCCGTCGGTTCGGCGATGTAGTCGAGCACCTGGCCGCCGTTGGCAATCACCGCCCGGGTCGCCTTCGCCACGTCGATACAGCTCCCGCCGCCGAAGCCAACGTAGAAATCGTACCCCGCCTCGCCCTCGTTCTCGCGGACGAACTCGATACAGCTATCGACGTTCTCGATCGACGGCTCGCGTTCCGCGCCGTCCCAGACGGTGACGTCGTAGCCCGCGTCCTCGAGGTGATCCGTCACTCGATCGACGTGGCCGATCTCGACCAGATTCTCGTCGGTGACGACGAGACCGTGGGGATCGTCGCCGGCGTCGATGCCGAGATCGGCCAGCTGGAACGCCAGCTCCTCGACGGCGTCGCGGCCACACCGGATCTGTGGCATCTGGAGGTGCCAGACGGTTTCCGGCCGAAGTTCGTGCTCGGGTGCGGAAACCGAGCGCTCGTAGCCCGTCGTCATCGTCCCCAGCCGTCCTCGATCTCGGCGAACTGATCCGAGTCGTGACCGTAGACGACCTCCGCGTCGTGGCGGCGTTCGATTTCCTTGATCCGTCTGAGGCTGTCGAACCACTCGGTCTTCCCCCAGAGCAAGCCGGCGCCCAGCGGGGCCTCGTCCTCGTAGTTCGGCGCCTGGTACACCTGATCGCCGGTAAAGACGATCGTTCCCTCGTCGTCGAGGTGGATCACGGTTCCCGTCAGCCCCGGCGTGTGTCCCGGGAGCCGAACGAACTCGACACCCTCGAAGTGCTGCTCGCGATCCTGATGGATGACCTGCCAGTTCAGGTCGTGGTCGAAGTCCTCGAGGATATACGCGCTGCTGCCCTCGTCTGTTTTGGCGCTGTAGTAGGCGAACTTGAGCTCCCGCTCGTGGACGTAAACCGGGACATCAGTGCCGTCGAAGAACTCGAGGCCGCCGGCGTGGTCCAGGTGCAAGTGGGTCTGGAAGACCGCGTCGATGTCACTGAGGCCGTACCCTGCCTCCTCGAGGTCGTCGTCGAGCCGATGTTCGTGAGCGTCGTGGGGATAGAACGCCTGCGCGAGCCCCTCGGGCCAGTGGCCGTCCAGCGCGTCGTGGTGCGAGCCGGTGTCCCAGAGGATCGTTCCCTCCGGATGATCGATTACGAGGTTCCAAACGGGGATCTCCTCGTAGTCGATGTCCGGATTCGGCTCGTCGTGTGTGCCGAGGGTCTGCCCCTCGATCATGTAGTTCTGGTCGCACTCGAGTCCGCCGCGGTACAGAACGTCGATAGTAGCGTCAACCATGAGCCCTCGAGTCGTACGACACCATATCCAACTATTAGTAATTTACATAACCGGAAACGTGACCGATCGACGGCTCGAGACGACGTCGCACCGTTGTTGATCGTTAGATCCCGAGCATCAGCGGTCCGATCAGCACTCCCATCAGGTGGACCCGTCGCGCCCGGAGCCGAACCGGGACCATCCCGATCGTCGCCGCGACGGCGAAGACCAGAATCCCGAGAAGGCCGGTAAAGAGATAGGAGAGGACGACCAGCAGTCCGAGAACCGCCGCCGAGATCTTCCAGTACTCCGTCCGGCCGACGAGCTCGAGGTAGGCGTCTCCCGCGGTGATCACGACGACGAAGCCGACGACGCCGGCGATGAGCACGCCCGAGAGCAAGACCGGAAGCTCGAGGGGCGCGCCGACGTTCTCGAAGGCGACCATCACGCCCGTTCGGGGCTGGCCGATCGCGAGCAGGGCGAACAGGGCGAAGATCGTGTTCGCGGTGTCGACCCCGCTGGTGGCGACGATGTACCCCCGGTCGCCCGCGTCGCCGGGGACGAACACGAGCACTGCGACGGCGGCGATCGCTGCGGAGATCCCCGGCAGGTAGCCGACGACCGCGCCCGCGACGGCGCCGGCGACCGCGGTCGCGCCGACGAGCCAGCGCGGCATCGCGATCGTCGCCGACTCCTGGGGCGGGATCCCGCTGCCCCGAATCGCGTCGATCAGCACGGGCGCGCCGAACAGCCCCGCGAACAGCGGCGCGAGGGTGCCGCCGGCCTCGAGGGGGGCGTCCGGCGAGAGGTCGAGCGTCGCCGCGCCGAGGATCGCCGCGAGCGTAAAGGAGAGCGCGCCGCCGGCTCGTCCGCGCCAGGTCCGCTCGGAGGCGATCAGCGCGACGACGATCGCCGCGAGCACGAGCGAGAGGTTGCTCCTGATCGTCGGGTACGCCGCGGTCACGCCCCAGGTGATCGGCACCGCGAGCGGGATCGCGACGAGCACGGCGAGCAGGCTGCCGAGTGCCGAGAGTCGGATCGCCTCGTACCCACGTCCCGCGAGCACCATCCGGTGGCCCGGCAGGGCGGTAACCGCCATCTCGGCGTCGGGAACGCCCAGCGCCATCGCGGGGACGGCGTTCAGAAAGGTGTGGACGACGCCGGCTGCGAGCATCCCCGCGCCGACGAACAGCGGCGGCCCGGGAACCGCGGGGGCGACCCCGGCGAGCAACAGCGCGAAGTTGTTGGCGTGGAGTCCGGGCACGAGCCCGCTCATCGTCCCCAGCATCGCACCGGCCATGATCCAGGCGAGCAATCGCAGCGCCAGTCCGGGGTCGCCGACGAACTCGACTGGGAGGCCGACCATCGAGGGATCTGGCCGCGTCCTGTGATTTAAACCCGCGGACCAGTGGCTCGAGCGCTATCGTCTCGGCGGCTCGAACGGCGTCCCGATCGCGGACGGAAGCGAGGTCGGGTCGAGTAGCTCGTCGACGCTCGAGACGACCGCGTCGGCGGCGTCGGCAGCGTTCGCGTCGCCTCCGTTCTCGTTCACGTAGATCGTTCGGAACCCCGCCGACCGGGCGCCAGCGATGTCCTCATCGTAGCTGTCGCCGACGTAGACGTGCTCGTCGGCGGGAAGTCGTTCTTTCGCGAGGTCGAAGATTTCGGGCTCGGGCTTCCCGGCGCCGACGTCGTTCGAGACGAGCACCTCGTCGACGAGATCCGCGAGCCCGTGGCGCTCGAGTTTCGCCCGCTGTTGCGGTCCTGCACCGTTGGTCAGCACCCCGGTCATGGTGGTTTCTGCGACCCGTTCGACCACCCGGAGCGCGTCCGCCGAGACGACGGACGCCTCGAGTTCCGTCTCGCGGTACTCACGGGCGAGTGTCCCCGCCGTCGCGTCGAGATCGACGGTTTCGAGGACGGCCTCGAACGCCCCGCGGTAGGGCTCGGGCTCGCACCGCTCGAGTGCGTCGAACAGCCGCTCGAGGTAGGCCTCGTAGGCGGCGTCAGTCGGCTCGCCGTAGGGCGAGACGGCTGTCGCGAACTGCTCGTCGAACGGGACGTCGTACGTACAGAGCGTCCCGTCGAGATCAAAGTACACTGCGGTCGTCACGGTCGGCTATTCACGTGACGCGGAGAAGTAGCTACTGGGTCGTTGCGCCGAAAGAAATCGGGATGGTCGAACTCGTCGCGTCGCGACTTAGCCGAAGAGCTCGCCGAGGCCCTCGCCGCCGGCGTCCTCGTCCTCGTCGTCGTCCTCGTCTTCTTCCGCTTCGGCCTCGTCGGCCTCGTCGGCTTCCTCGTCGGCTGCGCCCTCGTCGGCTGCAGCGCCACCCGCGGCGCCGCCTGCGGCGGCACCGCCAGCGGGGACGGCAGCGGCTTCCGAGACCGCGTCGTCGATGTCGACGTCCTCGAGCGCGGCGACGAGCGCCTTGACGCGGGACTCCTCGACGTCGACGCCCGCGGCGTCGAGCACGTTCGTCAGGTTGTCTTCGTTGATCTCTTCGTCCGTCTCGTTCAGGATGAGTGCAGCGTAAACGTATTCCATTGTAGTTACCTCGAGTTAGTTATCCGAACATCGCGCCGAGCCCTTCGCCGCCGCCACCGCCGTCTTCGTCGTCGTCATCGTCGTCGGTGTCGGCCTCGTCGGCCTCGGCTTCCTGGTCGTCTGCCGATTCGTCTGCCTCGTCCGCGTCGTCAGCCGACGCGGACTCGGCGGGTGCCTCGACGCCCTGCAGTTCCTCGGGCAGGGCCTCCTCGTCGTCGATCTGGGCCGCGAGCGCGCGAAGCTGCGCGTCGGCCTTGCTGACGAGGTCGGGCATGAGCGCCTCGTCCTCGATCGCGGCCTGCAGGCCGAGGCTCTTGGCCTCGCCCGTGGCCTTCGCGATGAGGGTCGGCGCCGTCGCCTCGGTCGGGTAGTTCGCGTTGATCGAGAGGTTCCGGGCGCCGGCGGCCGCCGCCTGGATGTCGCTCTCGTAGGCCTCGACGTCGATGTCGAGGTCCTCGGGGTCGAAGAGGGTCCCTTCGGCCACGACGGCGCGAAGGTCGAGCCCGACTTCCTTGGGCTCGATACCCAGCTCGTTGAGGACGTTCGCGAGGTCGGCGGTAACCTCCTCGCCGGCCTCGAGGACCGTCGAGTCCTCCATGACCTGGATCGAGCCGTCCTGAATCCGGGCGTTGGCGCCGACGCTCTGGAGTTCGCCGACGAACGGCCCCGGGTCGACACCGGTGTCCCCTTCGGGAATCACGATGTCGTTGGGCGCGACCTCGCCCTCGTTGATCGGGGCGGGGGTCTTCGACGCCTCGAGCTCCTTGTAGAGCGCGAACGGGTTGTCGTTCGTGCCGACGAGTCCGACCTGGCCCTCGATCTGTTCGACGAGGTCACCGAGGCCGGCCTCCTCGAGCGCGCGGACCTGCAGGGTGTTGCGGCTAACCCGCAGCTCGGCGCTGCCGTGCAGGTCGCGACGCATGTCCTGGAGCTGTTTGCTCGGAATGCCGGCGATGCCGACGATGCCGACGCTCTCGTAGCTCTCGATGAGCTCGCTGAGTTCGCCGACCTCCTCTTTCTTCCACTGGGGAAGGTTCTGGGTCTTGCGTTCGGCCTCCGCGCTCATTTTAGGCCACCTCCACGGACGGCCCCATCGTCGTCTTTACGAAGACGGAGTCGATGTTCTGGGGCCCCTTCTCGAGGTCGGCGTGCAGGCGCCGGAGGATCACGTCGATGTTGTCCGAGATGTCCTCGGCGTCCATGTCCTCGGCACCGACGCGCGTGTGGAACGTGCGACGGTCCCGCGAACGGATCTGCACGGTGTTTTTGAGCCGGTTGACGGTCTCGACGACGTCGTCGTCGGGACCGAGCGGGTCCGGCATCTTCCCTCGAGGACCCAGGACGGTACCCAGGTGTCGAGCGATATCTTGCATCATCGCCTCCTCGGCGATGAAGAACTGAGTCTCGTCCGCGAGGTCTTTGGCCTCGTCGTCGTCCAGATCGGCCACGTCGCTCTCCGAAAGGACCTCGTCCGCGACCTCTTCGGCGCGGACTGCGGTCTCGCCTTCGGCGATGACGACGATCTTGGTCTCTTGGCCGGTTCCGGACGGCAGGACGACCGACTCATCGACACGGTTCGACGGTTCGTTCAGGTCGAGATCGCGCAGGTTGATCGCGAGGTCGACCGTCTCGGTGAAGTTCCGATCGGGTGCGTCCTCGAGTGCGCGAGTGACTGCTGTTTGAATATCCGAATCTGCCATCGTTCACCTCCGTAGTACGCAGGAGTGCTCCTACGGGTCAGTGAAACAGGCTGCGCCTGTCTCTGTTGAACGAAGTGGGATGCCGGACTTAAACCCGTCGAACTGTCCTGCCCGTGTGTCTCCGGCCCGTAGCTGGGCGACGAGCCCGCGCGCCGAAAGGGGTTTTTCCTCGCTTCCGGTAACGAACCGTATGGCCGACCTCGCCGCCGACCTCGACCTCGAGTCGCTCACGCCGACCCACTGGGCGGCGATCGGGCTGGCGGCGGTCACCGCCGCGGTCCACCTGCTCCTCGGACTGTCCTTTCTGCCCCACTGGATGGGCGGCGCTTTCCTGGTCGCGACCGCCGGCTTCCTGCTGGGGATCTGGCTCGTCCTCGCCGACCGTCGACGGCGCCTCGTCTATCTCGCCGGAATCCCCTTCACCGGCGCCCAGGTCGTGCTGTGGTACCTCGTCAACGAGCCGACCGGGGTCGCCGACGTCACCGTTTCCGGCGCGGTCGACAAGGTCGCACAGGCGCTGCTGATCGTCGCGCTCGCCGTCCTGCTGGTCCGCGGGGAGCGAGAGCCGTGACGACCGATCCCCTCGAGCGGCGACGCCGGACGGTCCCCCAGTGGGGACGGGCCACGGCGGGCTGTGTCACGTCCGCGATCCTCGCGCTATTCGCCCTCGAAACGGGCTGGCCCGGCGGGCCGACGATCGCCTTTCTGGGGGCCGTCGCGGGCGTTCTCGCCCTCGAGTCCGCGCTGTTGTTCCGGACGATCGACCGCGCCAGCGCCCGGCCGCTTACATCCGCGACGTGGGTGACCCTGGCACGCGGCGGGGCGGTTGCGGTTCTGGCCGGCTTCCTCGTCGTCCCGACGCCCGCCGGCCCCGTTGCGTGGGCGCCGGCGATCCTCTTCGCGCTGGCGGCCGGGCTCGACGCCGTCGACGGCCTCCTCGCGCGGGCGACCGATTCGGCGACCGAACTCGGCGCGCGACTCGACGTCGAGATGGACGGCCTGGTCGTCCTCGTCGGCTCGGTCGTCGCCGTCGTCGCCGACGCGGTTCCGCTCGCGTTCGTCGCCGTCGGTGCGGCCCGGTACCTGTTCGTGCTGGGCTCGTGGTGGCGACGGCGACGCGGTCGGCCGGTGCTCGAGTTGCCCCCCAGCCGGCTGCGACGCCCGCTCGGCGCGCTGGCGATGGCCGCCGTCTGGCTCGCGCTGGCACCGGTTCCCGGCCGAACGATCTCCTACGCGGTCGGCGCGGTCGTGATGGTGCCGTTCCTCGCGAACTTCTGTCGGGATTGGCTCGCCGTCTGCGGATACGGCCGCCGGTAGCACGGACAACGACCAAGTGTCTCCCCGCGGAACCGTTCCGTACAGTGATCGCTCTCCCCGATACATCGGACGTCGTCGTCCGAACGGACGACGCGAGGGACGGATGAACGCGCGCCGCCTCCGCTTTACCGCACCCCGAACGGTCGCCGTCCGAACCGAGCCGGTTGCGGATCCCGATCCCGACGAGGTCCGGGTCCGGACGGCCGTCTCGGCGATCAGCGCCGGGACCGAAGGACTGCTCTACCGCGGGGAGGCGCCGTCCGACCTCGAGGCCGACGCCGAACTCGACGCCCTCGACGGGGATCTCTCCTACCCGCTCTCGTACGGCTACGCCGCCGTCGGCACCGTAACTGCGGTCGGCGACCGGGTCGACGACGACTGGCTCGACCGCCGGGTGTTCGCGTACAACCCCCACGAGAGCCACTTCTGTCTCCCTCCCGAGGAGCTGCTTCCGGTTCCCGAGACCGTCGAGTCACGCGAGGCCGCGCTCTTCGCGAGCCTCGAGACGGCGGTCACGTTCGTCCTCGACGGTCGGCCGCTGCTGGGCGAGCGGGTGGCCGTGTTCGGACAGGGCGTCGTCGGGCTCCTGACGACCGCGTTGCTCGCCCGCTTCCCCCTCGAGAACCTCGTCGTCTTCGACCGGTACGAGCGACGCCGCGAACTCGCGGCGACGTTCGGCGCGGATCGGGCCCTCGACCCGGACGCGGGCGAGGTCGCCGAGCGGTTCGCCGCGGTCGCCGGCGGACGGGCGGATCTCACCTACGAGCTGTCGGGCAACCCCGACGCGCTCGACGACGCGATCTCGACGACGGGGTTCGACGGCCGGGTCCTCGTCGGCTCGTGGTACGGGACGAAGCCGGCGACGGTCGACCTCGGTGGTCGCTTCCACCGCAACCGGATCGACGTCCGGAGCAGCCAGGTGAGCACCATCGCGCCCGATCTCTCCGGACGGTGGGACCGAGACCGGCGCCACGAGACGACCTGGGACCGACTTCGGGAGCTCGAACTCGGCCGGCTGGTCAGCCACGAGTTCCCGCTCGAGGACGCCACAGCGGCTTACGAGCGCCTCGAAAATCGGCCCGAGTCGACGATCCAGGTGCTGTTGACGTACGAGTGAGCGCCTCGTTCGATTCCGCGCAAACGTGTCGGTATGCAATCCCGTCGTTGATCCCGATGGCTCACGAGGACAGCGTATGGACCGAGAGATCAGAGCGGGCTGTCCGAGCTGCGAGTCCGGAACGGCGGGTGAGATCGAGAAACACCGGGACGGAGCGGAAGTGACCGCGACGATGACGTGTGCCGACTGCGGGAACGAGTGGTCGAGGACCCTTCGACGCGAGTAGGCGTCCGGGCACAGCAGTTTACACGATCCCGCTCGTAGCTCGCCGTATGTACGCCGTCTCCGTCGACCGGTCGCTGGTCGCCCAGCACTACCTGACTGTGCCCGATCCGGGTCCGGAGGGAGAGCCCCACTCCCACCACTTTACCGTCGAAGCGACCTTCCGAGGGCCGGAGCTGAACCGCTTCGAGTACCTCGTCGACATCGACGCGGTGACGGCCGCGATGGACGTCGTCGCCGACCGCTACCGCGACGAACTGCTCAACGATCTGCCCGCCTTCGAGGGAACGAACCCGAGCGCCGAGCGGTTCGCCCGCGCGTTCGGCGACCGCCTGCTCGACGAACTCGAGCCCGACGGCGCGACCGAACTCCGAATCGAGATCGCCGAGGACGACGTCGCCCGCGTCGCCCACGAGCGTGAGCTGTAGATGGATGTCGGACTCGTCGTCCCGGACGACCTCGAGGCGACCTCCGGCGGCTACCGGTACGATCGGCGGCTCATCACCGAACTCGAAGATAGAGGCGACGACGTCGAGGTGATCGTCCTCTCGGCCGTGCCCGACGACGCCGTCCGCGCCCGGCTCGACCGTCCGTTCGACGTCCTGTTGCAGGACGAGCTCTGTTACGATCGGCTCGCCACCCACAATAGGTTTTTCGAGGCGCCCGGACTCGTCGTCTCGATCGTCCACAACCTCCAGTCGGACGACCCCTCGCTCGCGAGTCGGAAGCGAGAGCGGATCCGCGACCGCGAGCGACGCTACCTCGAGACCGTCGAGGCGGCCGTCTGCACGAGCGCACACACCCGAGACCGGGTCGCCGAGCTGGTCGACCTGCCGACGACGGTCGCCCGCCCGGCGGGTCGCCACGAGACGGTCCCGGTCGACCGCTCGGCGGTCGTCGCCCGCGCGAGGGAGGGCCCGCTTCGGATCGCGTTCGTCGGGAACCTCGTTCCACGGAAGGGCCTCGAGGCGCTGCTCGAGGCGCTCTCCCGGCTCGACGGCGACTGGGAGCTGACGGTCGTCGGAAGCCCCGACACGAACCCCGCGTACGCGAGGCGGATGCGCGAGCGAGCCCACACGCTCGAGGTCGCCGACCGGGTCGAGTTCGCGGGCCGGGTTCCGGACGACGCCCTCGAGTCGGTCTACGAGCGGAGCCACGTCCTCGCGGTCCCCTCTCGACACGAGGCGTTCGGCATGGTCTACCTCGAGGCGATGGAGTTCGGCGTCGTCCCGATCGCCAGCCGGAACGGGGGTGCGAGCGAGTTCGTCGCCGACGGCGAGAACGGCTTTCTCGTCGCGCCCGAAGCCCCCGACCGAATCGCGGCCCGTCTCGAGGAACTCGCCACCGACCGGGACCGGCTCGCGACCCTCGGTGCCCGAGCGCTCGAGACCGCGGCGGCCCACCCCTGGTGGACGGAGACGGCGGAGTCCGTTCGGTCGTTCCTGCAGCGTGGGCTCGAGGAGGAGTTCGAGTCGCCCGGCGCCGAGAGTAGGGGGACGAGCCCATGACCGACCAGCGAACGTACCTCGAGGCGAAGCGAACCGTCGACGATCGGGCGCTGAACCGGCGGGTGCTCGAGCGCTTCGCCGAGGGGCTCGACGCGCGCTCGAGTCCGGTTCGGATCGTCGAGATCGGCGCCGGGATCGGGACGATGATCGCTCGGCTGGCGGCGTGGGACCGCCTTCCGACCGAGGTCACCTACCGCGCTGTCGACCGGGACGCAGAAAGCGTTCGATACGCACGCGAGCGCGTCCCCGAGTGGTTCGAGGACGCGGGCTACGCGGTCGAACGACTCGAGGACGATCCAGGGGGGACGACGCTAGTGGCTCGCTCGGACGGACGGCGACTCGAGGTCACGCTCGAGGTCGCCGACGGGTTCGAGATCGAGGACCGGGCCGACGCCGTGATCGCCTCGGCGGTGCTGGACATCGTCGACCTCGAGCGGGCGCTCCCGGCGATCGAGGGACTGCTCGAGCCCGGCGGTCTGCTGTACGCCCCGATCACGTTCGACGGGGGGACGACGTTCGCGCCGCGGGATCCGCTCGACGACCGGATCGAACGCCACTACCACCATCACATGGACGCGGTGCGATCGGCCGGCGGGAGTCGGGTCGGTCGCGAGCTGCTGTGGCGGCTTCCCGACGCCGGCTGGTCGGTGCTCGAGGCCGGCGGCTCGGACTGGATCGCTCGACCTCGTGGCGAGAAAGAGGGGTATTCCGGCGACGAACGACTCTTTCTCGAGAGCCTGCTCGAGACGATCGACGGCGCGCTCGCCGACTTCGAATCCGCCGAGCGCGAATCTGGGGTCGGCGACCTCGAGTCCGCCGAGCGACGGCGGTGGCTCGAACGTCGACGGAACGACCTCGAGCGCGAGGAGCTGGTCTTCGTCGCGCACAATCTGGACCTCCTCGCGCGTCGGCCGGGGTAACCGGCCTCGTGGCGACCCCCCGAGGAGCCGTCGCGATGGCTGGGGCTCGAGGTCACGCGGAAAGCCGCAAAACGAAAGAGCGCGTTACGCCGACAGCGCGTCGTCGTACTCGCCGTCGTCGACCTTCTCCTTGAACTCGCGGGCGTCGTCGCCCTCGATGGTAACGCCCATCGAGGCGCAGGTACCGACGACCTCCTTCGCGGCGTTGCGCGTGTCGTAGGCGAGCAGGTCGGGGTGTTTCTGCTCGGCGATCGTCTTCACCTGATCGATCGAGAGGTCGGCGACGAAGTCCTTCTGGGGTTCGCCGCTGCCGGTGTCGAAGCCGGCCTCGTCCTTGATCAGCGCGGCCGTCGGCGGGACGCCGACGTCGATCTCGAATGAGCCGTCGTCGTCGTAGTCGACGGTGACGGGCACTTCGGTGCCGTCGAACGCTTCGGTCTGGTCGTTGATCTCCTGTACGACCGCCTGCACGTCGACGGGGGTCGGTCCGAGCTCGGGACCGAGCGGTGGGCCAGGGTTGGCCTGGCCACCCGGAACGAGCACTTCGATGGTTCCAGCCATACCCGTCACAACCCGTGCGCGAGTTTTAAGGATTGCTTTTTCGGGTAGTCGAGCCTGTCACCGACTGGCGCACGCTACTCGACGCTGTCGGCGCGCCACTCGGCGAACGACTCGAGGACGTGCACCTCGTCGAACCGCTCGATACACGGAACGTCGTAGGGGTGGAGCTCACGAACGCGGTCGACGAGCTCGTCGTAGGCGTCGTCGGTCGTTTTGGCGAGCAGGACCGACTCCTCGTCGCGGTGGATCTCACCCTCCCATCGGTAGGTCGAGGTCGTCGACAGCTCGTTGACGCAGGCCGCCAGTCGCTCCTCGAGCAACGTTTCGGCGATCCGTTCGGCCGCCTCGGGCGGCGCCGTGACGTAGACGGTCGGCATGCTCGCGGGTACGGCAGTGACGGACAAAAGCGTGGTCGATCGACGACACCGGACGGGGACGACGGCTCCGACGGGTTCAGCTGTCGCCGTTTCCGGCGATCGGATTGAACGTGCCGGTGATATCCCACTCGTGAATACAGTGGGGGTTGCCGACCCGTTTCTCGCCGTCCTCGAGAACGAGCTGCCACGCTCCGAGGTCTTCGTCCCATCGCTCGCTTCGATCACACTGCTCGCATACCCGTACCGTCGGTTTTCGTACTCGTGCGTTCATTACCAGGTGTGCGAACTCGACGCACATAACGCTGTCTCTGTACGGCAATTGCTGCCACCTGCTTCGAAATCGAACGGTAACGGCTCCGTGACGGTACGCGGCTCGTAACTATACGAATGGGTCAAGTCAACATGGAGCAATACGGGCGGATCGCGAACAGCCGCGGCTCATACGGTTTACTGTAAGTCATTACCGGCGCAACCGCGACCTGTGTGGCGGTTGCGCCGGTAAAT
>NZ_JBLRWX010000063.1:0-21661 GCF_047921035.1 Natronococcus sp. | reverse complement strand
CGACTCGAGGAACGTGCTCGCGCCGGCGGCGATGCCGGTGCCGAGATAGATGACGACGGTACCAAGGCCGACCAGAAGGCCGCCGATCGCGTAGTGGCTGATCCCGTTCGGGAACAGCTCCCCGAACGCGACCGCAAGGAGTGCTGTCGCTGTCATATACGCTTGCTAGGGACGGCGAGGCATCAATCCTCCTCACTCGGGGAAACTTGTGCGTATCCCGGAGCCGGTACGGATCGGCTCGAGCTGGAAACCGGAAAAACGGCCTTGCGCGTGAACGCGCGTCGATCGGTCGGTCAGTCGGCCGCGCTCGAGGTCGACAGCACGTCGAGCTTCTCGGCGGCGTAGCCGAAGACGTCGCGGTAGCCGTAGGAGGACATGAGCACCGGGTAGAACGACTCGTTTGCGACCTGCATGTCGCCGTCGGCGGCGGCGAACGGGTCGCCCGGTTCGATCTCGGTGAAGTTATCGACGAAGACCTCGTAGCTGTCGGCCTCGCCCTTCGGGATGGCGTCGACGAGCCGGTAGACCGGCAGGTCGCGTCCGACGGTGTCGCCCGGCAGCGCGTCGACGGCGGTCAGGAACGACCGCGTAAGCCGGAGGGCGTTCTGGGCGGCCGTCTCCGACCCTTGCAGTCCGCACTCGACCTCGATGGTGTCGATCTCGGAGAACAGTCGCCCCTCGGCGAACTCGCTGGTCTCGACCATCGCCTGGACGGGCAGCTGCGGACAGATCGACTTCGCCCGCTCGTGGAGCTCGTTGACGATGGCGAACGGTTCGGCGTGGCTCTGCGTGGAGTGCATCGAGAAGGTGAAACAGCCCGACAGCTCCTCGACGAGATCGTCGGCGAGCTGTCCCTCGTGGGTCTTCGCGTTCGGATCACCCGGAAACGCCCGGTTGAGATCCTCGTCGACGTACCGGACCTGCCGCTCGAGGGCCTTCTCGTTGGCGACCACGAGCTTGACGGGACGCTCGACGGACGGGTTCTCGTCGAGCAACTGCTCTACGGCGCGAACCCCGCTGGGTTCGTCGCCGTGGATTCCTCCGACGACCGCTATCTCGGGCGTTCCGGACCCGAGCTGTGCAACTTTCATTACCAGTCGTAGGAACTTCGAGTTCAAATGTGATTCGGTCCGATAGCGCTCGCGGCGTCTCGAGCTATCGACGCGGCCGTCAGGGCCCGTTCTCGAGGTCGGCCGCGTACTTCCGGTCGATCGCCCGCGCGGTCGGGCGCTCGCCGTCGAGCGGGATCCGCCAGCCGTCGATGGCGGCGGGCTCATCGAGTGCCACTTCAACGGTCTCCCGGACCTCCACGACGTCGACCCCGTAGTAGTCGTCGGGGACGCCCTCGAGGTACTGCAGGGCCGTCCGGAACAGGCTGCGCATCCCGCCGTCGTCCTCGAAGTCCGCACGCTTGTAGGCGCCGGCGGCGACCTGGACCATCCCGTGGAGGAAGGCGCTCTCGGTCGTCCCGCGGCCGTAGTTGTACCACTCGAGTTCGAAGCAGTCGTGGGACTCGTGGAACGCGCCGTCGTTGAACAGGCGCACGCCGTGGACGACGGCCCGCCGGAGCGTGCCGTGCTCCCAGCCGTTTGACTCCCCGCGGTCGGGATCCCACCCCGTCGGCGAGCCCGAGATCGGCGGCGCGACGGCGTAGTCCCGCGTGTGATCGGTCATCGCTGCTCGGTCGTCGGTTGGGTGCGGTCCGCGAGCGGTTCGACTCCCATTGCGTGACCGTTCGGGCTCGAGGGTTCCATGCGTTTCGCTCGGGGGGACTCGCGTCCGCCGGATCCCCAACCCGCCGTCGGAATGCTTATTCCCCAAGGGAAAGACCGTCACGCCAATGAAGCACTCGGACGGACGCTGCCTGAGCTGTGGCGAGCGCCTCTTCGCCCACGTCGACGGGGGATACGCGTGTCACAACTGCGGCGCGCGACACCTCCTCGAGCCGATTCAGGGCGTGTCTACCGACGGCGGAGAGCTCGAGCGCCGGCCACACGCGTAACGAAACCGCAGACTATTCATACGGCAGCTACGAACCATCGACCGCGTGCGAGGGTAGCCAAGCGGTCAACGGCGGCGGACTCAAGATCCGCTCGTGTAGACGTTCGTGGGTTCGATTCCCTCCCCTCGCATTGCAGTGAGGCACATCCCGTGCCGAACGAAAATGCACGGAGGGATCGAACGACGCCGGGGTTCTGCGCCTCGCGCAGGTTCCCGGAGGTGGTTCGATTCCCTCCCCTCGCACTGGCAACCAGTGCGGCAAGAGCGAGCCTCTTGCCCTCGCAAACTTCTACGCAACACAACCGACGAGTAGCAGGTCCTGCTCGCACGAACACAGGGGATTGCCACACCCTCCCCAACCGATTCGTTCACTCGCTGTGCTCGTTCACTCATCCCTCGCGCAGTGTTAGTGAACAGTTCTCGCTACTGCTCGAACTGCTCACCAGCGCGCGCCACTGCAGGAAGAATGGCTGAATTGAAGTGAGACGTCGTCCGCCTATACCTAACACGAATTTCACGTAATTTCTAAATAGCGAACCTGTGAGACTATCTCCTGCTGTAGTTGCCGTCAGTTCCCCTCGAGAACCGTCGCTCCACGGACGCCGACTCGAGCCGAGGGGCAGGTCGAAACGTGATCACTTTTTGACGTCGAGCACGGAGACCGGGCAATGAGTAACTCCGACGAACTCGACCGGCGGGCCGACACCGCCGTCCGCGCGGCTCGAGCGGGCGCCGCGATCGCCGGCGACGCGTTTCGCACGAGCCTGGACGTCGAGACGAAAAACGGCAAGACCGACGTCGTCACCCGGGCCGACCGCGAGGCCCAGGTCGCGGTGATCGAGGCGATCCGCGAGACCTACCCCGACGACCCCGTCGTCGGGGAGGAGGACGACGAGCTGAAGGCGGTTCCGAAGTCGGGCCCGGCCTGGATCGTCGACCCCATCGACGGGACGAACAACTTCGTCCGGGGGATCCGGGCGTTCGGCACTGCCGTCGCCGCGGTCGTCGACGGCGAACCCGTCGGCGCGGCGATCGTGTGTCCGGCGCTGGACGACGAGTACCGGAGCGGTCCCGACGGGGCGTTCCGAAACGACGAGCCGATCGCCGTGAGCGACTGCGCCGATCCCGAGGCCGCGACGGTCTCGCCGACGTTCTGGTGGGACTTCGACCACCGCGACCAGTACGCCGCGGCGAACCGCGAGATCGTCACCCGCTTCGGCGACATGCGACGGTTCGGCTGCGCCCAGCTCGGCCTCGCGATGGTCGCCTCGGGCGCCCTCGAGGGGATCACCACGAACCTGCGGGCGAACCCGTGGGACACCGTCGCGGGCGTCCACGCGATCCGCCAGGCCGGGGGGACCGTGACCGACCTCGAGGGCGAGCGCTGGCGCCACGACAGCGAGGGGCTGGTCGCCTCCAACGGCGCGGTTCACGACGAACTGCTCGAGGCCGCCCGCGGGATCGACGCGTAGGCTGGCGTTTTTCTCGGATTGAAAACCGGAAACGGTAAGCGGGCGCTCCCACGGGTATCGGGTATGGACGAGTACATCGAACGGTTCGGCCCCGTCAGAATCTGGGCCGCGACCGTCGTCGTGCTCGCTGTCGCCGTCGTCGCCCTCGCGGTGGCGTTTCCGCAGCGAGTGTACGTCGATCTCATCTGGCAGTACTACTGGGGGCCCGTCGTCGCCGACGCCCACGGCTGGAGCTGCGTCGCGTGGGCCGACGGCGCCGAACTGCCCTGTAACGAGGCCGGCGCCGATGCCGGGCCGACCGCCGAGCCCGGCTACACGGCGATCTCCTACGCCGGCTACATCCCGACGCTCCTGTTGCTGTTGATCGGGATCTACTTCATCATCGACTGGCTCGAGATCGAGCGCTACCGGGCGGGCTTTTTCGCGCTGTTCCCGTTCATGCTGTTCGGCGGGGCCCTGCGAACCGTCGAGGACGCGAACGTCGCGGCCTACCGCGATACCGGCGAGCTGGCGATCGAGCTGCCGTGGTCCGGGTTCCTGATCAGCCCGCTGATCTACGTCACCGTCTTCCTGGTCGCGCTGGGCGCGATCGTCACCGGGGTCTGGCTCGAGCGAAAGGAGTACGTCTCGGGCTACGAGTACCCGCTGTTCGGGGTCGGCGCGGTCGCGCTCCTGTCGACGCTGGGCTTTCTCGGATACACGGCCGCGACCGAAACGTACGCGACGTTTTACTGGACGATCCCGGCGATCGTGCTCACCGCCGCGACCGTCTCGACGGCCGTCGTCTGGCTCGCGATCGAACGGTTCGCACCCGGGCTGAACGCGGGCACCCGGTACATGGGGATCGTCATCATCTGGGCCCACGCCGTCGACGGCTTCGCGAACCAGCTCATGCTCGACTGGTCGCACGTCTGGGGGATGACCTACACGCCGAAACACCCCATCAACGACGCGATCGTTACGTACACGGGTGCCTTGCTCCCCCAGAGCGCGGAGGTCATCGGCAGCGCGTGGCCGTTCGCCCTCCTGAAACTCGCCGCACCGGTGTTTATCATCTGGCTGTTCAACGAGGAGATCTTCGAGGAGAGCCCGCAGTTCGCCTACCTCCTGTTGGTCGCCGTCGTCGCCGTCGGACTCGGCCCCGGCACCCGCGACATGCTCCGGGCGGCGTTCGGCGTCTAGGGCTCCCGCCCATCGTCGACGTGCCCGCCGAAGTCGACGTCCTTTTGCGCTCGCCCTCGGACGTCCGTGACGAATGACCGACCGAGAGCCGCGGACCGAAGCGGATCCGTCGGAGCGCGAGGATTCTCCCGCCGACGCCGATCTCGAGCGGCTCGTCGAGGAACTCGAGGAACTCGAGGAGCTCGTCGACCACCCGGCCGAGCGCGAGCAGGTTCGACGGGCGATCCGCACCGCCCACCACGTCCCGGGGCTCCACGCGGTCGAGAACGGGATCAAACGCTACACCACCCGCGACATGGCCGAGGCGTTCGTCGGCAGCATCCTCCTCTCGCTTCCCCTGCTCGTCGAGGACGGCGTCTTCGAGATCGCCGAACACGTCGTCGAGTTCACGGTTGCGGGGGTGCCGATCTTTCTGATCGCGAACGTGTTGTTCATCGGGCTGTTCACGACCGCGCTGCTGTACTGGACCGACATCCGCGACGTCGGCGTAACCGACCCGCTGTTCGGGTTCGTCCCCCGTCGCCTGGTCGGTATTCTGGGAATCTCGCTGCTCACGGCGACGGGGCTGATGATCATGTGGGGGCGGCTCATCGAGGGGGAGCCGACGGCCGCTGAGGCGTTCGGACGGATCACCGTCATCTGGACGGCTGGCGCCTTTGGCGCCGCGCTCGGGGACATCCTGCCGGAGAGAAACGAGGGGGACGGCGCCGCGATCGGCGGGATCGACGACCGGGACCGCTGATTCGATACCCCAGTGGACGGGCGGTGCCGGATCGGGAACGACTTACGGCCCCGAGATCCAAGGGACAGGTATGACAGCAGATTCGCCCGCGGATGCGGGCTGGTTCGCGGGGCTCGAGCCCGACGACCGCGAGGGCGGGGCCGACGCGATCGCGAACGGGACGGCCGCCGAGCCCGCAGACTGGCCAGAGCTGGCCGTCGAGGCGGGCTTTGCGAGCGACGAGGCGGAGTACTACGACCGACTCGAGGCGGCGACGACGGCCGCGACCCGCGAGGCCGTCGAGCGCGCCGAGCGGGCCGACGACCGACAGCTCGTCCACGCGGTGCGGACGATGGACGACTGCACGCGTACGGCGAACGAACTCGCCGAACGCCTCGCCGAGTGGGCGGGGACGATCGACCCCGAGGCGGGATCAGGGGTCGAGTACGCTCGAGCGATCGCCGGCGAGGACGCCGAGCGCGACGTCGGCCACGAGCGCGTTCGCTCGCTGGCCGAACGCGTCGTCTCGCTGGCCGACGAGGCCGAGGACCTCCGAGAGTACGTCGAGCGCGAGACGCCGACCGTCGCGCCGAATCTCGCGGCGCTGGCCGGTCCCGTGCTGGCGGCCCGGCTGATCTCGCTTGCCGGCGGCCTCGAGCCCCTCGCGAAGAAACCCAGCGGAACCGTGCAGGTGCTCGGCGCCGAGGACGCCCTCTTTGCCCACCTCCGGGGGCACGCCTCCTCGCCGAAACACGGGATCATCTACACTCACGACGCGGTGCGGGGCACCCACCCCGACGAGCGCGGGTCGGCGGCGCGGGCGGTCGCGGGCAAGCTCTCGATCGCCGCTCGCGTCGACCACTACTCGGGCGAGCGCAAGCCCGAACTCGAGGCCGAACTCGCGGAGCGCATCGAGACGATTCAGGCCCGAACAGACGACTCGAGCGACGGCGAGAGCGGGGGTGACGACGAGTGAGCGACGACCTTCCCGCGGGCGTCGAGCGCCGCGCGTTCAACGGCGAGGAACACCTCGCGACGCGGGGCGAGCCCGTCTACGGCGAGCCGACGGACGGCGAGTGGCGCGCCTGGAACCCGAACCGGTCGAAGCTCGGCGCGATGCTCGCCCTCGGCATGGAGACGGGGCTCGAGGGCGGCGACGAGGAGACGGTGCTCTATCTCGGCGCCGCCAGCGGCACGACGGTCAGCCACGTCGCCGACGTCGCGGGGCCGACCTACGCCGTCGAGTTCGCCGCCCGCCCCGTTCGGGACCTGCTCGAGGCGGCCGACTCCCGGCCTCGACTCTTTCCGCTGCTCAAGGACGCCCGGAAACCGGAGACGTACGCCCACGTCGTCGAGAGCGACGTCGACGCGATCGTTCAGGACGTCGCGACGCGGGGCCAGGCCCGGGTCGCCCTCGAGAACCGCCGGTTCCTCGCCGACGACGGCCGCCTGCTGCTCGCGGTCAAGGCCCGGAGCGAGGACGTCACCCGCGAGCCCGCGGCCGTCTTCGACGACGTCCGCGAGGAGTTATCCGAGGGGTACGAGATCCTCGAGAGTCGGCGACTCGACGACTACCACGCGGACCACCTCGGGATCGTCGCGCGCCCGCGGTAGCCGTCTCGAGTCACCTGCTCTTGTCACGAACATTTATATGATTATTTGTCATATCGTGTCGTGGTATGTCCGAACACCCCACTATCGGCGATACCCTCGAGCAGACCGTCGCTCGATACCCCAATCGGGACGCGATCGTCTATCCGCGGAAGGATCAGCGGTGGACCTACGCGGAGTTCGACGAGCGAGTAAATCGGCTGGCTAACGCGCTGCGCGACGCCGGGATCGAGAAGGGAGACCGGGTCGCGACCGTCCTCCAGAACGGCTCGGAGATGGCACTGGCGGTCTACGCCTGCGCGAAGATCGGGGCCGTCTTCACCCCGCTGAACTTCCGGCTCCCGGCCGGTGAGATCGAGTTCATCGTCGACGACGCGGGTGCGAAACTGGTGATATTCGAGTCCGCGACCGAGGAGGCGGTCGCGGGCGCTCGTCCGACCCTCGAGACCGTCGAGGAGTTCATCTTCGTCGACGACGACGCTCCCGACTACGCGCGGGGGTTCTACGAGTTGCTCGAGTCGGGCTCGAGCGGGCGACCCGACGTAACCGTCACGGAGGACGACGTCTACGCGTTCATCTACACGTCGGGGACGACGGGTCGCCCGAAGGGGGTCGTCCACGAACACCGGAGCATGGTCGAGCACAGCCTGCTGTGTATCGCGGAACTCGGCCTCACCCGCGACGACGTCGGTCTGTCGGTGATGCCGCTGTACCACTGCGCGGAGCTCCACTGTAGCCTCTTTCCCCGTATCCACCGGGGTGCGACGACCGTCATCCACCACGAGTTCGAGCCGGCGGCAGCTCTCGAGGCGATCGAGGCCCACGGCGTGACGACCCTCTTCGCCGCGCCGACGGCCTGGAACGGCCTCTCGCTGACCGCCGCAGAGGCGGACGTCGACGTCTCCTCGCTCCGGATCGGTCTGTACGGGGCGGCCCCGATGCCCGAGCAAGTACTCGACAACTGTATGGAGCACCTCTGCGAGCGGTACGTCCAGGCCTACGGCATGACCGAGATCGGTCCCGCCGGCGTCTTCCAGTCGCCGGAAGACCAGCGCTCGAAGCAGGGGTGTGCCGGCCTCCCCGCGCTCAATCACGAACTGCGCGTGGTCGACCCGGGCGCGGACCCCGAACGCGAGGTCGACAACGGCGAGATCGGCGAGATTCTGATCGCGAGTCCGTGCGCGATGCGCGAGTACTGGAACCGTCCGGAGGCGACCGCCCGATCGCTGCGCGAGGCCGACGGCACGACGTGGTACTACACCGGCGATCTGGGCTACCTCGACGACGACGGCTACCTCTACGTCGTCGACCGGAAGGACGACATGATCGTCTCCGGCGGCGAGAACGTGTACCCCGCCGAGGTCGAGGACGTCCTGTTCGCTCACGACGGCGTCGAGGAGGCGGCCGTCGTCGGCGAACCGGACGACGAGTGGGGCGAGCTGGTCGTCGCCTACGTCATCGCCGACGGCGTCCCCGCGACGGAACTGGACGCGTTCGTCCGCGAGAGCGATCGGCTCGCGGACTTCAAGCGCCCGCGAACCTACTACTTCGTCGACGAACTCCCCAAAAACCCAAGCGGCAAGGTCCAGAAGTTCAAGCTCCGGGAGGACGAGACGGCCCTCGAGCCGGAGGCCGACCCCGTCGCGTGAACCGCCGCGAGGGCGCGCGGTTCGAGACGTTTCGGGTCCCCTCGTCGTGGACGTCGGCTTCCGTCCGACTCGCGGTACTCGCCCTGCTGCTCGTCGTCCTCCTTCAGAGCGTCTTCTAAGACGTGTCTTGGTACCGGATGCCACTCACCCATCATAAACCACGGCCCGAACCCGTTTTGCGGGTCTTACGAGCCGGTGAGAATCGCGCTCGGCGCTTATGTGACTCTCGTGTCCTGGATACAGTATGGACTGCAACCAGTGCGAGCAAACCCCGGAAGGCGGCTGTACGGTGCGGGGCGTCTGCGGCAAGGAACCCGACATCAACGGCCTGCAGGAGCTCGTCGTCTACGGACTCAAGGGTATCTCGGCGTACGCGACCCACGCCCGCGACATGGGGTATCGCGACCCCGACGTCGACGCCCTCGTCCACGAGGCGCTGTACTCGACGCTGACGAACGTCAACTTCAGCACCGAGGACCACGTCGACCTCGCGATGCGGTCCGGGAAGGCCGCCGTCGACGTGATGGAGCTGCTCGACGAGGCCCACACGACCGAACTCGGCGTTCCGGAGCCGACCGAGGTTCCCCAGAACGCCGTCGAAGGAAAGTCGATCCTCGTCACGGGTCACGACCTCTACGGACTCAAGCAGTTGCTCGAGCAGACCGAAGACGAGCCGATCAACGTCTACACGCACTCGGAGATGCTGCCGGCCCACGGCTACCCCGAACTCGCGCGCTTCGACCACCTGAAGGGGAACGTCGGCGGCGCCTGGCACGACCAGCGACTGCTCTTCCGGGACTTCCCCGGCGCGATCGTCGGCACGACCAACTGCGTCCAGCCGCCGACGGAGGAGTATCGCGATCGCTTCTTTACGACGGGACTGACCGGACTCGAGGGCGTCGAGTCGATCGACGACTACGAGTTCGGTCCCGTCATCGAGAGAGCCAACGAGCTGCCGGCGGTCGACTGGGAGAGCGACGAGACCGTCACGACCGGCTACCACCACGAGCCCGTCCTCGACCAGGTCGACGAGATCGTCGACGCAGTCGAATCGGGCAAACTCCGTCGTTTCTTCGTCGTCGCGGGCTGTGACGGGCCGACGCCCGGCCGGGACTACTACCGCGAACTCGTCAAGGCGATCCCCGACGACTGCGTCGTACTGACGACCTCCTGTGGCAAGTTCCGGTTCAACGACCTCGAGATGGGGACCGTTCCCGGCACCGAGATCCCTCGCTATGTCGACCTCGGCCAGTGTAACAACTCGATCTCGACGGTGAAGATCGCGGGCGCGCTCGCCGAGGCGTTCGACTGCGGCGTCAACGACCTCCCGCTCTCGGTGGTGCTGTCGTGGTTCGAGCAGAAGGCGATCGCCGTCCTGCTGGGCCTGCTCCACCTCGGCGTCGAGGACGTTCGACTTGGACCGACGGTGCCGGAGTTTCTCACCGAGTCGAACGTCGAACTGCTCCACGAGGAGTTCGGCCTGCAGCCGATCGGCGAGCCCGAGGCTGACCTGCGGGAGATGCTCGGCGAGCCGATTCCCGGCGGAGCAGCCGGAGCGACGCCGGCCGACGACTGATACGGATTGCTGTAACGATTTACCGGCGCAACCGCGACCCGTGCGGCGGTTGCGCCGGTAATGACTTACAGTAAACCGTATGACTCGCCCGCACTCGAGAACCGGTCCGGGCCCGATCACGCGAGTCCGCCGAGAAAGACGCCGGTGGCGTAGGCGACCCCGGCGGCGACCATCCCGATCGCGAACATCTCGAGACCCGCCAGGTACCAGGGTCGATCGGTCACGAGGGTCCGGCTGGCGCCGACGACGAAGAACGCGCCGCCGGTCGCGACGATCGAGATCGTAAACGTCGGTTCGACGGCCAGCGCGTACGGGAGCAGCGGCGTCCACCCGGCCACGAGAAACGCGAGAAACGTCGTGAACGCGGTGTAGGCGGGCGGTTTGTCTCCCGTGGGGTCCTCGAGCGCCGAGGCGCCGTCGGTTCTGGCAGCTTCGTAGTCCAGCGCCGATCGCTGACTCAGATAGTTGCTCATCCCCATCGAGAACCCGTCGGCAAGCAGGTTCGCGACGCCAAGGATCAGAACGATCGCGGGATCGAGCGCCGCGCCAGCAACGCCTGCGACGACGGCGAAGGTCGTGACGATCCCGTCGTTCGCGCCGTAGATCACCTCGGCGATGTACCCGCCGCGGTCCGTCACCTCGTCGCGTAGGAACTGTTCGATCATAGCGTGCGTACCACGCCGATCCTGTTCATCCCCTCGTACTGGAGCGTCCTCGGGCGGGTACTCGAGCGGTCCGAAACCGCCGTGACGATCGGCAGTGCGCCCCTCACACGTCGAGGCCGAGACCGATCGCCGCGGCGCCGATGAGGAGCGCGTAACCGGGGATCACGTACCGCCAGACCGCGTTCGGAACGACTCGCACGAGCAGCGGGGCGACGACCGCCGCGAGAAATCCTCCGGTGAAAATCGACGGAAGCAAGAGCGGATCGATCACCACACCGTGGATCGTGAGCAGGAAGAACGCGAGCACGCCGACCAGCGAGACGATCCCCTCCGACAGCGTCGTGATCGCGGTCGCGCTCTTCTCGTAGACGCCCGAGAACAGCTGTCCGAGGGTGATGACGGGACCGTACCCGCCGCCGCCGATCCCCTTGTTCACGCCGGCGAACAGCGCGAACGCGATCAACAGTTTCGGACGGTAGGTGGCGCCCGTCCCGATTCTCGCACGGACGAGGCCGATCGCGCCCATGAGGATCACGACGCTCCCGACGTAGAGCTTGATGAGACTCGAGTCGAGTTCGACCGCCGCGTAGACGAACACGATCGACGCGGACACGGCGAGCGCGCCCGTCGTCGCGAACAGGCCGACCAGCTTGGTCGCCTCGTTGGCCGGATCCAGTTCGAAGTGGACGTTGCCGAACTCGTGGTGGACGAGGCCGGCGACCAGCCCCGTGGCCATCTCCGAGAGCAGGAGGATCGGGACGACCTGCAGGGGATCGTATCCGAGCACGAACAGCAGCGGAGCCAGCGCGGTTCCAAAGCCCATCCCGGCGGCCGAGTCCATCGCCTCGAAGACGAACGCGGCGACGATCACGGCCGGGAGCAGGTGGAACGCGGCCGAGCCCGAGGTTCGGGCGACGAGCGCGTAGATCGCCAGAAACCCGAGGACGTACAGCCCACAGATCAGCGCCAATCGCTTCGACGTCTCCCGTGACAGCTGGAGCCGTTCGGCCGCGGTCCGCTCCCGGTCGAGACGCTCGGCGCGGGCCCCGATTCGCCGGTCGGGGGCCGTCCCGTCGTCCGCGGGCCGCTCGGTCATGGGACCGTTCCGCCGGTCGGCGCGGTTCGAGCGCTCGAGGCGGCGTCGATCGGATGGTGCATAGCGAGCGAACGCCGCCGAGCGGCATAGTTCGCCCACCAGCTCCTGGATGGAAGGTATAGTAGCCACCGAAAGTCAGTGCGCACTCGATCGCACGACGACCATCCGATCAGTGTGCGAACAGTTTCAGTTGTTACTATAGGAGTCCCCGCGACGGCGAGCGACGCCGCGAACGGGCGCCACCCCACGTTCGCCAGGTGTCCGCGAGGCGTCCTGCCGAGTCCAAACGGTATTTATCACCGCGGCCGAAAACGGGAGCCAATGGAACGCGGGTCGCCGGAATCGTTCACGCGCATGGGCACGCTGGGAATCGAGGAGGAGTGCTACGTCGTCGACGAGCGCGGACGCCCGACAAGCGGCACCGACGAACTCGTCTACGAGCACGACCCGCCCGAGATCCTCGAGGGACGGCTCGACCACGAGCTGTTCAAGTTCGTCATCGAAACCCAGACGCCCCTGATCGAGGAGCCCGGCGACGCCCGCGAGCGGCTCCTCGAGATCCGGCGGGCGCTGGTCGACCACGCCGAGGCCCACGGCTATCGGATCGCCGCGGCGGGACTGCACCCCCTGGCGAAGTGGCGCGAACTCGAGCACGCCGAGAAACCGCGCTATCGCTCCCAGCTCGATCGCATCCAGTACCCCCAGCACCGCAACACGACCGCGGGCGTCCACGTCCACGTCGGCGTCGACGATGCCGACAAGGCGGTCTGGATCGCAAACGAGCTGCGCTGGTACGTGCCGATCCTGCTCGCGCTGTCGGCGAACTCGCCGTACTGGAACGGGTTCGACACCGGCCTCCAGTCGGCTCGCGCGAAGATCTTCGAGGCGCTGCCCAACACCGGGATGCCGACCCACTTCGAGGACTTCGAGGACTTCGACCGGTTCGAGCGGCGGATGCTCGAGACCGGCGCCATCGCCGACCGGGGCGAACTCTGGTACGACGTCCGGCCCCACACGGCCCACGGGACCGTCGAACTCCGGACGCCCGACGGCCAGGCCGACCCCGACGTCGTGATGGCGTTCGTCGAGTACGCCCACGCGTTAGTCGAGGTTCTCGCCGAGGAGTACGAGGACGGCACGCCGAGCCGCGAGCACCGACGGGAGCTGCTCGACGAGAACAAGTGGCGCGCGATCCGCCACGGCCAGGACGTCTCGCTCATCGATCGCGACCTCGAGGGAACCGTCGACCTCGGCGAGCTCGTCGACCGGGAGTGCGAGCGGCTGGGGATCGACGGGATCCGGGAGGTCTACGAGCGCGAGAGCGGGGCCGAGCGCCAGCGCCGACTGCGCGAGGAGGAGGGTCCCGACGCGCTCTGCGAGTCACTGCTGCTCGAGACGAACTAGGGAAGCGCCCGGAGTTCCCCGCGCTCGGCGCTCTCGTAGAGGCCGTCGATCACCCGCATGTTCGCGATCGCCTCGGCGGCGTCGGTCCGGGGCCGTGCGCCCGATTCGGCGCAGTCGGCGAACTGTTCGACCTGCAGGCGGTAGTGGTCGACCGGGTCGAACGTCTCGACGGCGTGACGGCCGTCGATCCGGTACTCCAGCTCGAGGGGCTCGTCCAGCGGGGCGTCGAAGGCGTCCTCGACCTCGAGCCAGCCGTTTGTGGCCTCGACACGGTAGCGCTGTACCTTTTGTGTGTCGAACCCGGAGGCGATCCGGGCCGAGGCGCCGTCGTCGTACTCGAGGATCCCCGCGAGTTCGGTGTCGACGCCCGCACCCCGGGAGTCGTGGGTGTGGGCGTAAACCCGGTCGGGCTCGCCGAGGAACTGGCGGGCGGCCGAGACGGCGTAGCAGCCGACGTCCATCAGCGAGCCGCCCGCGAGGTCGGGATCGAGGCGGACGTTGTCGGGATCGCCGAACAGCGGGAACTTGAACGCGGCCGAGACCGAGCGGACATCCGCGAGCTCCTCGCGGGCGAGTTCGATCGCGCGCTCGGTTCGCGGGTGGTAGCGGTACATGAACGCCTCCATCAGCGTGATGCCGCGGTCCTCGCAGTGGGCCGCGACGTCGCGGGCCTGGTCGGCGTCGACCGCCAGCGGCTTCTCGCAGAGCACGTCCAGACCGGCGTCCGCGGCTCGGGTCGTCCACTCGGCGTGGGCGGCGTTCGGCAGGGGGACGTACACCGCGTCGATCCCGCCGTCCTCGAGCAACTCCCCGTAAGAGCCGTACCGCCGTGGGATCCCGAACTCGTCGGCGAACGCCCGCGCTCGCTCGCCGTCGCGCGAGGCGACCGCGCCGACCTCGTGGTCGCTCGCGTCGATCGCAGGCAGCACCGACTTCCGCGCGATCCCCGCCGTACCGATGATACCGAACTCCATACGTCCGATCTCTCAGCCGGGCGTAAAGAAGGTGGGCGCTCGAGGGGCGACGCCGAGGACGCGACGGCCGTTCCTCGAGCTGTCGTCTCCGCGGGCGCCGATCGGGGACGAACGGTATCTTCCACGCGAGCGACGCGAAACCGTCGCTCCGTGCGATCGTCGACGACGGAACACGTAATACCAGGGTCGATACGTTCGACGTCGGATGCTCGGACCGAATGTGCAAACGCTGCACAAGCGCCGAAAGGGTTATTGAGCTATGTGCAAAAGTTGCACATAGAATGAGCGCGAGCGACGACCCGCGCCGCGTCCACTTCCAGTCACCGGAGTACCTCGTCGACCGGCTCGACGCGATCGCGGAGCTCTTCGAGACGGATCGGACGGATCTCCTCGTCGAGGCCATCCGTCAGTACATCGAGGAGACCGCAGATAGCGAGACGTTCCAGGAGCTGGTCGCGAGGAAGTACTACGACGACCAACTCGAGTTCGAGACGGTCAAACAGCTGGTCGGCGCCGAGACCGCCCAGCGGCTCCGGCTTCTCAAGGCGGACCTCGAGGACGAACCGCTCGATCTCGCTGCTCCCGACGACACGGATGTCTACGGCGGCGACGCGGTGACGGTCGACACCGACGACGACGGTCGATGAGCGGCCGGCCGCGGCTTCGAACGGTCGTCGCCGACACCAGTGCGCTCGTCAGTCTCGCCGTGCCCCGCACCGACGCGGACTACGACACCGAGACGGCAGCCGATCCGCTCCAGTACCTCCTCGCGTCGTGTGACGTGTTCGTGCCGCCGGAGGTGATCGCGGAACTCCGCGATATCACGCAGTATCAGGACGTCCACGGCGCCGCCGCGAGCAACGTCCTCGCGGCCCGCGATCACTACTCGGTCGAGGACCCCTACGAACGCTCCGACACCCCAGACTCACGGCCGACGTTCGGCCTCGACGACGGCGAGACCGACGGGATCGTTCTCGCGAACGCGCTCGGTGTCGACGGCTTTCTGACCGACGAGTTCGGTGGGACGAACTTCCCGCTCATCCACGCGGTCCTCGACGGGCCGCGCATCGTCCCGACGCCGCGACTCGTCCGTGACTACGCTCGGAACGGCCATCTGACCCGCGAGGAGGCGAGAACGATCATCGACGCGATCAGCCCGCACCGAAGCTGGGACGACAGCCCCTACGTCACCCGGATACTGGCGCTCCTCGAGGAGTAACGGCGGTGGCCGTCACCTCGCTCGTGTTTACCGTGCCGATCGAGACGAGTCTCTCGTCGATGCGTCACTCGCATGCCGGTCGCGGCCGGTCGCCCGAATCACTATGTGATCCCGTCGGATACGACCAGCCATGAACGTCTACCGGACCCGAACCGGGCTGCGCCACCAGTTCCGGGACGTGCTGAACTTCTACTATCCCGCCTGTATCGACACGACGGTCGGCGGGTACATCGCCCAGCTCGACGAACGGGACGGCCACGTCTACGACTCGCGAACGCGACACCTCGTCGCGACCGCGCGGGGCGTCCACAACTTCAGCCTGGGCGTCATCGCCGACGGCCCCGACTGGTGTCGCTACGCCGCCGAGCACGGCCTGCGATTCCTCTCGACGGCCCACTGGGACGCCGACCGCGAGGGGTACGACTGGCTGCTCGAGGGCCGCGAGCCCGTCGATCGAACGCGGTACTGCTACGGCCACGCGTTCGCGCTGCTCGCCGGGGCGCGCGCCCACCAGGCCGGAATTTCCGGCGGGCGGGCGGAGCTCGAGCGCGCGTTCGACGTCCTCGAGGACCGGTTCTGGGAGCCCGAACACGGCCTGTACGCCGACCAGGCCTCGCCCGACTGGGAACTCGAGTCCTACCGGGGCCAGAACGCGAACATGCACGCCTGCGAAGCGTTACTGGCGGCGTACGAGGCGACCGACGAGGATCGCTTCCTCGAGCGCGCCACCACCGTCGCCGACCGCTTTACCCGCGAGGTGACGAGCGCGACCGACGGCCTGCTGTGGGAACACTACACCGACGAGTGGGAGCCCGATCTGTCGTACAACGAAGACAGCCCGCGCCACCAGTTCCGGCCGCCGGGCTACCAGCCCGGTCACCACGCCGAGTGGGCGAAGCTCCTCGCCCTGCTCGCCGACCACCGGTCCGAGGCGTGGCCCCTCGAGCGGGCGTTCGAGCTGTTCGACGCCGCGGTCGACCTCGGCTGGGACGACGAGCATGGCGGGCTCTACTACACGGTCGAGGCCGACGGCGAGCCGATCGTCCCCGACAAGTACGGCTGGGTCCACACCGAAGCGATCGGCGCCAGCGCGCTGTTGAGCCGCCACGACGACGCCTACGTCGACTGGTACGACCGCCTCTGGGAACACTCGCTCGAGCACCTCCGAAATCCGAAGTACGGCAACTGGTACGAGCGCCTGACCCGCGACCACGAGCGCGACGACCCGAACCGCGGGACGGCCGTCGAGCCGGGGTACCACCCGCTGACGAACGCCTGGCTCGCGATGCGGGCGCTCGAGGACGGCAGGCTCGAGTAGAGAGAACGAGGCGACGGGCCGATCACTCCACTGCGGCGACGTATCCCCGTGCGATCCGTCGCGTCGCGACCAGCGTCGCGTAGGCCCCGACCAGCGAGCCGACGACGAGCGCGAGTCCCCCCATCTCGACGAGCGCGCTCGAGAGAGCGACTCCGAGCAGGAAGAGGATCGCCCCGGAACACCAGCCGACGAAGTAGGCGGCGTTACCCGCCGCGTCGCCGAGACCGCCGAATCCGGCCCTGATCGAACCAGTACGGGCGTAATTCCCGATCCCGATCGGGAGCAGGTAGCCGGCGACCGCGAGGGCGAACAGCACGGCCGTCGAGCCGGCCAGGACGACGACGGCGTCGCCGCCAGTCGGCGCCCGCTCCGTCTCGAGTAGCAGCCGAAACGTCACGCCCGCCGCCAGCAGGGGCGCGGCGAGGTAGGCGATCCCGAGCCCGGTCGCGCCGACGCCTCGGGAGAGGACGCCCCGCTCGAGCGCCGACGGGGGGTCCGGATCGGGCGCCGCGGCGAACACCGAAACGAGATACCCAGCCAGCGGAACGAGCGCGAGAAAAGGGATGGCGACCGCGTGGACGAACACGCAGAGCCAGGCGACGAGCAGCGCCTTCTCGCCGTGCTCGCCGCGCAGCGGGTACCGCAGTGCCTCGTCCATACGCTGGCCTCGAGCGCGATCCGATTTACGTCTTCCGCGACCGATCCGTCACGAATCGAGAACGTTCGAGCGCGGTCCGAACCGATTTCGTTCGACCGGCGGATCGCAAGCCGGGATCGCTCTCTCGGATCGAACCTTGAGGAGTACTCGAGAGCGAATAAAAATACGCATATTTATTATGAGGGCATCGAAATACAAAAGTGGTTATGGCAAACAATCGCCTAGTCACGCGTCGACAGTACCTGCTGTCGACCGGTGCAGTCGGGACCGCGGTCCTCGCCGGGTGTGCGGAGGACGAGGATCCCGACGAGATCAACGGGGAAGGGAACGGGAACGGGAACGGAAACGGCGACGGAGAGGGCGACCTCGAGGTCGTCCACTGGTGGACCGCCGGCGGCGAAGAGGAGGCCTTCGAGGCGCTGGTCGACGGCTTCGAATCCGAGACGGAGTACGCCGTCGAGTCGAACCCGGCGCCGGGTGGGGCCGGCGCAGCCATCGACGCCGAGGTCCAGACGCGAGTCCTCGACGAGGATCCGCCGGGAACGTTCCAGATCTGGCCCGGTGAGGCGCTGCGGACGTACACCGACGCCGACGCCCTCGAACCAGTCGGCGACCTGTGGGAAGACGGCGCGGAAGAGGAGTACCTCGACAGCGTCCTCGAGGCCTCCAGCCCGGAGGGCGACGTCGTGGCGGCGCCGATCAACATCCACCGGCTGAACAACGTCTTCTACAACCTCGAGGTGCTCGAGGACGCGGGCGTCGACCCCGAGGGGATCGACAGCCCCGAGGCCTTCCTCGAGGCGCTCGAGGCCGCCGACGACGCGGGCTACGTCGGACTCGCCCAGCAGACCCAGGAACCCTGGGGTACCCTCCAGCTCTGGGAGGTCGTCTTCACCGGCCAGCACGGCGTCGACGCCTTCGAGCAGTTCCTGGACGGCGAGGCGACCGAACTCGAGGACGAGATCGAGGAGTCGCTGTCGCTCGTCGAGGAGTACAGCGAGTACTTCAACGAGGACGCGGGCACGGTCTCGTGGGACGAGGCCAACGCCGGCGTGATCACCGGCGACGCCGCCTTCCACCACAACGGCGACTGGGCGGCCGGCGAGTACCAGGGTGCCGACGACTTCGAGTACGGCGAGGACTGGGACTACGTCCCGTTCCCCGGTACCGAGGACGTCTACACCCTCGTGATGGACTCGTTCGTCATGCCGGCGAACAACCCCTCGCCCGAGGCGACGGAGGCGTGGATCGAGTACTGCTCGACCGTCGACGCCCAGGAGCGGTTCAACCCGCCGAAGGGATCGATCCCGCCCCGCACCGACGTCCCGACCGACGAGTTCCCGCCGTTCCTCCAGGACCAGATGGAGGACTTCGAGGGCTCGAACGAACAGGTGACGTCGGTCTCCCACGGGAGCGGTCTCGAACCCGCTCAGGCCAGCGAGGTCGAGGAGGCGTTCGCGGTGTTTACCGACAACTGGGATCCCGAGGAGACCACCGAAGACCTCGTCGGAATCTTCTGACGAACCACGACGATATTTTATGGGATCTGACATACGTCGGCTACTCGAACGTATTCGCCGCGGGCGTACCGACGCGTCCGAAGACGGCGAGCAGGCTCTCAGAGCGGACGGCGGGACGACCTCGAGCCGCGGGAGCAGGGCCTCGCGGCTCCGTCACAGCGACGCGGTGCAGGCGCTCCCGTTCTGGCTGCCCCCGGCGCTTCTGGTCGGGCTGTTCGTCTACGGCGCGGTCAGCTGGAACCTGCTCATCTCGCTGACCGACTGGAGCGGGCTCGTACAGCCCGACTACACGAGCCTCTCGCTCGAGATGTACAGACAGATGCCGGCCGATCCGTCGTTCGTCGCCGCCTTCCGGAATACGGTCGTGCTGCTGGTCGCGTTCACCGTCGTCTCGCTGGCGATCGGGCTCGTGCTCGCGATTCTGGTCGACCAGAACATCCGTTTCGAGAACACGTTTCGGACGATCTACCTGCTGCCGATGGCGCTGTCGTTCGTCGTCACGGCGATCTTCTGGTCGTGGATGTACAACCCGTCGACGGGGACGATCAACGTCTTCCTCAGTACGATCGGGCTCGATTTCCTGACGATGGACTGGATCGGCAACCCGACGACCAGGCTGGCGGCGATCATCTTCGCGCTGACCTGGCAGTTCAGCGGCTACGCGATGGTCGTCTATCTGGCGGGGCTGCGGGCGATCCCCGACGCACACTACGAGGCGGCGAAAGTCGACGGCGCGAGTTCGCTGCGGATGTACCGCCGCGTGATCGTTCCCCAACTCAGCGCGTCGACGACCTCCGCCGCGGTCGTGTTGATGGTGTTCGCGCTGAAGGCGTTCGACTTCATCTTCGTGATGTTCGGCGACACGCCCGGACGATCCGCGGACATCCTCGCGGTGATGATGTTCCGGGTTGCGTTCTCACGGACCCAGTGGGCCTACGGCGCGGCGGTCGCGACCGTCCTCTTCCTGATGGCGCTGTCGGTCGTCGCTCCGTACCTCTACACGCAGTACAAGCGGGGTGATCTCTGATGGCACGACGAACCCGGACGATCCGACCGAGCGGGACCGAACGCGACGGAGGTGGCGACCGATGACCGCCGCCGAGCGAACCGAATCGACCTCGAGCGAGGGCCGACTCGCGACGACCCTCGAGACGATCGACGGCCAGCGGGCTGCGCTGTACGCGATTCTACTCGGGCTGATCGCGTTCTACCTCTCCCCGCTGTGGGGCGGGTTGACGACGGCGTTCAAGAGCCAGACGGGGTTCGTCCAGACGACGCCGCTGGCGCCGCCGACCCCCGAGTGGTTCACCCTCGAGCCCTGGGAGCTGGCGTTCGCGACGATGCAGGGCGGGCTCGTCAACAGCCTGCTGTTCGTCGTTCCGGCGACGATCCTGTCGGCGCTGCTGGGAAGCCTCGCAGCCTACGGGCTGACGAAGCTGTCCTGGCGAGGCCAGGTCGGAATCCTCGTGCTCTTTCTCGCGGGGGTCTTCCTGCCCTACCAGTCGGTGCTGGTACCCCTGCGCCAGTTCTGGTCGGCCGTCGACCTCGCGGGGCTGCTCGCGTTCGCCCCGTTCCTCGCCGAGCGGGCGGACCTGATCGAGCTGACGATCACTCACACCGCCTACGGGATCCCGATCTGTACGATCCTGTTTCGCTCCTACTACAAGACGATGGACGACGAGATGATCGAGGCCGCGAAGATCGACGGCGCCAGCGCCTTCGGGATCTACAAGCGGATCGTTCTCCCGCTGTCGATGCCGATGTTCGCCGTGACGCTGATCTACCAGTTCACGCAGGTCTGGAACGACCTGCTGTTCGCGCTGATCCTCGTCACCTCCCGGTCGAACTACGTCGTGACCCAGTCGCTAAACGAGCTACAGGGGTCGATGGCCCAGGAGTACAACATCCAGATGGCGGGCGCCTTTATCGCCGCCCTGCCGACGATCCTCATCTACGTCGTCTTCGGGCGGCAGTTCGCGAAGGGGATCACCGGTGCATCGTAGACGACCACGACTCACTCACTACCAATGGCAAACCTCACACTCGAGAACGTAACGAAACGCTTCGACGACGGCGACGACGAGATCGTCGCGGTCGACGACGTGTCGATCGAGATCGACGACGGCGAGTTCCTCGTCCTCGTCGGTCCCTCCGGCTGCGGGAAGTCGACGACGCTGCGGATGATCGCGGGCCTCGAGACGATCTCCGAGGGCGCGATCGCGATCGACGACGAGATCATCAACGACGTCCCTGCACAGCGACGTGACATCGCGATGGTGTTCCAGAGCTACGCGCTGTACCCCCACATGACCGTCCGGGAGAACATGCGCTTCGGCCTCGAGGAGTCGACCGACCTCGACACCGGGACGATGAACGACTCCGTCGAGCGAACCGCCGAACTGCTCGAGATCGAGGAGCTGCTCGAACGTAAGCCGGGCGAGCTTTCGGGCGGCCAGCAACAGCGCGTCGCGCTCGGCCGGGCGATCGTCCGGGATCCCGCCGTGTTCCTGATGGACGAGCCGCTGTCGAACCTCGACGCGAAGCTCCGTGCGGGGATGCGCATGGAACTCCAGCGGCTGCAGAACGACCTCGACG
>NZ_JBLRWX010000062.1:0-22004 GCF_047921035.1 Natronococcus sp. | reverse complement strand
GTGACGACAGCCTCGGGATCGTAGCCGACGTAGGAGTAGCGGGCGTGACGGTCCGCCCGGGTGGCGTTTGGCCGGAAGGCCCCGTCGGGATCGCTCGAGGCGGTCTTTTCGGCGCTCTCGAGCAGGAAGGCGTACGGCGAGCGCTCACGGTCGCTCCCCTCGGAGCGGCCGGTCAGGGCCGCGTACGCCGAAAGCGGCGACGTCTCGACCTCGAGTTCGGCGACGGCCCGGACGACGACGGGACGGGATTCGTCGGATTCGGCGAACTCCCGGAACGCCTCGCGGTCGACGTCCAGCACACTCGAGGCGGTCGGCGATCGTTCGGGGTCGCTCATGTGTGGGCGATCGCCGCGGACGGGTGTTTCGCTTGCTCGACGAACTCCCGAACCGTCTCGGGATCCGTGCGCCCCTCGGCGTTCTCGATCCCGCTCGCGACGTCGACGGCGAACGGCTCGACCGCCCGAACCGCGTCGGCGACGTTCTCGGGCGTTAGCCCGCCGGCGAGCACGAGCGGGGAATCGAGGTCCGCCGCGAGTTCGCGGGTCAGTTTCCAGTCGTGGGTTTCGCCGGTGCCGCCGCCCCCATCGGCCGCGGGGGTGTCGACGAGCAGCCCGTCGGCGACCGCGTCGTACGCCTCCGCGGTCGCCGCGTCGGTCTCGTCCGCCTCGAGGACGACAAGCACCGTCGTATCGACCGCCTCGCGGACGGTCGCGACGGCGTCGGGCTCGAGCGTCCCGTGAAGCTGGACGGCGTCGGCGCCGACCGCCTCGACCAGCTCGATCGCCGCCTCGGGCGTCTCGGGCATCGTCACGAGCACGGTCGTCACGAACGGGGGCGCGGCCGCGGCGAGGGACCGCGCGCGGTCGGGGGCGATCTCGCGGTGGGTGTCGACCGGAACCTCGGAGATGAGTCCGATCGCGTCCGCGCCCGCGTCGACGGCTGCCTCGAGGTCGTCCTCGTCGGTGGTGCCACAGACCTTCACCCGCGTCATCGTCCCTCCTGGGTCGGCGTCCGGGCTCGATTCTGCGCGCAGAGCTGCTCGAGTTTGGCCGCGGCGTCCCCGGCGTCGATAGCCGCGCGGGCGGCGTCCGCGCCCGCGGTCAGCGAGTCGACCTCGCCCGCGACGTAGACGGCCGCGCCGGCGTTCGCGAGGATCACGTCCCGCTTCGCACCGCCCACGTCGCCCTCGACGATGCCGCGCATGTCGGCCGCGTTCTCGGTCGGTGAGCCGCCCGCGATCTCCTCGATGGCGCGTTCCTCGAGGCCGAGGTCGGCCGGCTCGAGGGTGTACTCCTCGACGTCGACGCCCTCGACCTCCGCGACCGTCGTTCGGCCGTGGATCGCGATCTCGTCGGTGCCGGCGCCGTGGACGACCAGCGCGCGCTCGACGTCCATGCGTGCGAGGGCGTCGGCGAGCACGGGAACGAGGTCCGGATCGTAGACGCCGACGACCTGGGCGTCCGCGCCCGCGGGGTTGGTCAGCGGCCCGAGCACGTTGAACAGGGTCCGCATGCCGAGTTCCTTGCGCGGGCCGATGACGGCCTTCATCGCCGGGTGGAAGACGGGCGCGAGCATGAAGCCGATCCCGTCGCGCTCGATGGCGTCCTCGACGGCCGGGGGTTCGGCCTCGATCTCGACGCCGACCTCCTCTAAGACGTCCGCGCTGCCCGAGGACGAGGAGACGGAGTAGTTGCCGTGTTTGGCGACCGGGACGCCCGCGCCGGCGGCGACGATCGCGCTCGTCGTCGAGACGTTGATCGTGTCGTAGTCGTCCCCGCCCGTACCACAGGTGTCGACCAGCGGCGTCCGGGCGGGATCGATCGTCAGTGCGGCCTCGCGCATTCCCTGGGCAAAGCCCGCGATCTCGGCCTCGGTCTCGCCTTTCGCCCGCAGGGCCGCCAGCAGCGCGCCGATCTGGGCGTCGGTCGCGTCCTCGAAGACGGCCGTCGACGCCGCTCGAGCCTCTTTCTGTGTGAGATCCTTCCCGTCGGCCACCCGCTCGATGAACTCCTGCATAGTGAACACCAATGTACGTAGTTGTCTTATAATGTCCAAATGAGTACACCAACTTAAGCGTGTCGCCGGTCCGTGGGGCCGAGTTACGCACAGCGGACGATTCGAAACCTTCAATTACGGTGGCGGGCAACAAACGAGTGCAGGCGAGGTGGCGCCCGACGCCACGGACGCGAAACCAGGCGGGTTGGTGGTCTAGTCTGGTTATGACACCTCCTTGACATGGAGGAGGCCGGCAGTTCAAATCTGCCCCAACCCATTTCTGACGAACTAACACGACGAACGCAGTGAGGAGTGCGTTCGTCAGAAATTGTTCGGCAGTTTGAACCAGGGAGTGAAGCGAACGAAGTGAGCGGAACAACCGTGGTTCAAATCTGCCCCAGTCCCTCTTTCGTAGACTGGCGAGCGACACGTGAAGTGATCCACTACCGCATACATCGACCGCCACCGCCACTCGAGACCCCGTCGCTTTCGACCGAGAACACTCCAAACCCACCCACTCACGGCCGCTCCCGCCGATCTTGTGTTTTATGTGCAACACTTTTCCGCACCATCGGGCTAGCCGCGACTGGTATGAGCACACAATCCGCAAGTCCCACGGACTACGGCCTCGGCGGCAGCACGAACTGGCTGCTCGGCGGCGCGATCGGGGGAATCGTCGGATCGTTGCTCTTCGGCGCGCTGCTGTGGGTCGTCGATCCCGAGATCGTGACCGACACCATCCCCGGGATCTACGGCTTCGATACGGCCGGCGGGCTCGGCTGGGTGTTCCACCTGTTCCACGGGCTCGTCCTCGGGGTCGTGTTCGGTGCGCTCGTCTCGCGCGAGCCGATCCTCGGGACGATCACCGCCGACACCCAGTTCGACGTCCTCGAGGAGACGGGTCCGGCGGTGCGGTTCGTCCTCGCCGGCTTCGTCTACGGGCTGGCGGTCTGGGCGCTGCTCCCGGTCATCGCCGCGACCGTCGTAATCTCGATCGGCGGTGGCGGCCCCGCGTTCCCGGCAATCGCTGCCGAGAGCCTCGCCGGCCACGTGCTGTACGGGACCCTGCTCGGCGCGCTGTTTGCGGTGTTCGTCGACACCGACGCGGCCCAGGAGGTCGAGGCGCCGTTCGAGGAGGCGTCGGAAAGTTAGCGCTCGAGGCGCGCGACCGTCGTCCCGTCCCGTTTTTCGAGGTCGACCAGTCCGTCGTCCGCGAGATCCGAGAGCAGCCCCTCGAGCCACTCACGCCCGTACTCGCCGCCGGGAGCGTAGTCGACCCGAATCCGGTGGCCGAGCGCGTCCAGCTCGAGTTCGTCGTACTCCCGTAAGGTTCCGATCACGCGTCCGCGGAACTGCCGGCGGCTTCCCTCGAAACTGGGCTGGGTCGGCACATCCGGGGCGGTGAAATCGCCCGTCTCGTAGGCCGAACACCACTCGCGCCACGGACATCCTTCTTCGTCACAGTGGGGCGTCTGCCGGCAGGCGACCCCACCGAGTTCCATGACGGCGTTGTTCCAGACCCTCGAGCGACCCGCGGGCATCAGCTCGTTGGCCGTCTCCTCGAAGGCCGAATCGTCGTCGGGGGCGTCGAAAGCCCGATACAGCACGCGTTTGACGTTGGTGTCGACGACCGCGTTCCCGCTGTTGAACGCGAAGCTCGCGACCGCATTGGCGGTATAGGGACCGACCCCCATCAGCTCCTGGAGCTCGGCCGGCGTCTCCGGAAACTCGCCGCCGTACTCCGCCTCGACCTGCCGGGCGGCTTCGTGGAGGTACTTCGCGCGGTTGTTGTAGCCGAGGCTGTGGTCGGTCCAGAAGCCGACGACGTCGGCCCGATCCGCCCCAGCGAGGTCGGCGGTCGTCGGCCAGCGTTCGAGGAACCCCTCCCAGGCGTCGACGACCCGGTCGAGCTGGGTCTGCTGGCTCATCACCTCGCTGACGAGGATCGCGTAGGCGTCGTCGGTCTCGCGCCAGGGGTACGAACGGTGGTCGGCCTCGTACCACGCGATCAGCGACTCGCGGACGGGCTCGCAGTCCTCGGGCACCGACGGCTCGTCGGCCCCGGAGTCGACGTCGGCGTCGGCATCACTCATCGGCCGTTCTAGCGACTCCCCCGGCTTACGTCTACTGAATCGGCCTGCGATTCGAAGGCGCTCGAGGACCGCTCGTCGAGCGAGCACGAAAGGTCTATCCGGCCCGCATGACTCCGCTCCCGTATGAGCCTCGACGACCTCAACGACGACGTCCGAGAGTCGTACGCCGACGTCGGCGACGAGCTGTCGGTCACCCTCGACCGGGAGACCAGAAACGAACTCGCCCTGCTCGAGGCGGCCCTCGAGCCCGAGGATGCCGACGAACTCGTCCGCCGGGCGATCCACGTGCTGTTCCAGACGTCCGTCGAGAGCGGCAAACTCGACTTCCAGCTGCGCTCGAGCTACGACGTCACCTACGACGAGTACCTCTCGGGGATGACCTACGACGAGATGACCGGCGCCGACCAGTACCCGAGCATGGACGACGAGCGACGGTACCAGTTCTAACCGACGAGCGCGAGCGGCGGTATCAGTTCTGAGCGGCCGGCAGCGTCACGGAGAACGTCGACCCCTCGCCGGGCTCGGAGTCGACCCGGATCTCCCCACCGTGGCGCTCGACGATCCGTTGACAGAGCGCGAGTCCGATCCCGGGTCCAGCGTGGTCGTCGACGGGGTGGAGTCGTTCGAACACTTCGAAGACGCGATCGGATTCGCCGTCGGGGATACCGATTCCCGCGTCGCTGACCGAGACGATCCACGTCTCGCCGTCCCGTTCGGCCTCGACCTCGATTTTCGGAGGCGTCTCGCCGCTGTACTCGATCGCGTTCTCGAGCAGGTTCTGGAACAGCTGTCGGAGCTGGCTGGCGTCACCCTCGACGCGGGGCAAGGAGTCGACCGAAAGCACCGCGTCGCTTTCCTCGAGCCGGAGCTGGAGGTCGTCGCGTACGTCCTCGAGGACGCTCTCGAGGTCGACGGGCTCGAGGGGCTGGCCCTGGTTCTCCACCCGGGAGTACGCGAGCAGCCCGTCGATCATCTCGCGCATTCGGTCGGCGCCGTCGACGGCAAACGCGAGGAACTCCCGTCCGTCCTCGTCGAACGCCTCGGCGTAGCGGTCCTCGATCAGTCGGAGGTAGCTCGATACCATCCGCAGGGGTTCCTGGAGGTCGTGGCTCGCGGCGTAGGCGAACTGTTCTAAGCGCTCGTTCGACTTCTCGAGGCGTTCGTTGGATCGCTCGAGGCGCTCGTTCGTCCGCGCGAGCCGTTCGTTCGTCTCCTCGAGTCGCTGCTGGTAGCGCTTGCGCTCGGTGATGTCGATGACGACTCCCTCGATGGTCTCGATGCTGCCGTCCTCGACGACTGCCCGCCCGGTCTCTTTGACCCACCGTTCGTCCCCGCTGGCGGTTTCGATCCGGTAGGTCGTCGAGAACGGCTCCCGATCGGAGACGTTCGTCTGGATTCGTTTCCAGAGCTTCCCGCGGTCCGCCGGGATGACGACGTCGGTTCCCCACTGCACGTCCCCCTGCTCGAGGACGGTCGAGCTGTACCCGGTCAGCTCCTCGCAGCCCTCACTGACGAACTCCATGGGCCAGCCGCGCTCGTTCCGGCAGCGGTAGACCATGCCGGGAACGTTGCTCATCAGTCGGGAGAGTTCCTGCTCCCGCTCGCGAAGTTCCCGTTCGACCGTCCGCTGGTCGGTGACGTCGCTTGCGATCCCGACGATCCGGTAGACGTCACCGTCGTCGTCGCGGATCGGAACCGCCCGATCCCGAACCCAGCGTACCTCGCCGTCCGGTCGAACGACGCGGTACTCCTCGTCGTAGGTCCCCTCGCGCTGCTCGGGAAGCGCCTCAAGGATGCGGTCCCGATCCTCCGGATGGATCGCGTCGACGAACGACGTCGGCTCCTCGTACAGCGAGTCGCGACTTCGGCCCCAGATCGCCTCGTACGCGGGATTCGCGTAGAGCATCTCGTCTTTCTCCGCGCTGCTCAGCCAGATGGCCTGCTCTACGTTCTCCGCGACCTGCCGGAACTTCGCCTCGCTCTCCCGGAGGTCGGTTTCGATCCGCTTGCGTTCGGTGATATCGACGAAGGTAAACACCGCACCTGTGATCTCGCCGTCCTCGTACAGCGGCGTGCCGCTCATCGACAGCCAGATCCGTCGCCCGTCGGCCCGCCGTAACCCGATCTCCAGGTCGTGGATCGTCTCGCCGTCCCCGAGGACCCGTCGGGTCGGAATCTCGTCGACCGAGAACGGATCGCCGTCGGGTTTCACGGGATCGAGGTCGGCCGTTCTGCCGGCGAGTTCCTCGAGCTCTGCCCCCGAGTAGCCCATGATCTCCTCGGCGCGGGCGTTGACTCGCTCGAAGGTGCCGTCGGCCCCGACGGTGATGATCCCCGTCGGGCTGGTTTCGATGATTCGATCCGTGAGGTCTCGCTCCTCGCGTAACTGCCGTTCGTGTGCGTGTCGGTCCGTGATGTCGCGGACGATTCCCGTGAAAAACCGCTCGCCCTCGTACTCGACTTCGCTGAACGAGACCGCCAGCGGGATCTCGGAGCCGTCCGCGCGAAGGCCCGTCAGTTCGACGTACTCCCAGTCGAGTTCCCGCTCGCCGGTCTCGAGGTACCGCTCGAGGCCGCGACGGTGCGGCCCTTCGAGCCGATCCGGCATGAGCACCGTCAGCGGTTCGCCGACGAGTTCGTCCCGGTCGTACCCGAAGACGTCCTCGACCGCCGGGTTGATCGATCGGATCGTGTTCCGCTCGTCGATCGTGACGACGACGTCCCTCGCCGCCTCGGTCAGGGCCCGGTACTGCTCGAGTTCCTGCTCGCGCTCCTTCCGTTCGGTGACGTCCCGGAAGTAGACCGAGACACCGGTCTCGGACGGGTAGAGGTTCGCCTCGATCCAGAACTCGAGCGGCTCGAAGTAGCGGTCGTAGCTGGTCGGCTCCTGGGACTCCATGGCGGTGTGGAAACTATCCCACACCTCCGCGCTGTCCGCTGCACTCGGAAACACGTCCCAGAGTCGTTCGCCGAGCAGTTCGGATTCGGAGCGCTGGAGCAACGCTTCGGCGCGGTCGTTGACGTGGGTAAACCGGAACTCGTCGTCGAGCGCGTAGAAGGCGTCCGTCACCCGATCCAGCATCTCCTCGAACTCGGCTTCGAGGTGCTTTTGCTCGGTATCGTCCGCGAGCGCGAAGATGGCACCGGTGAGCGAACCGTCCCGATCGGAGCGCAACGGTGTGCCGTCGATCGAGAGCCAGCGCCGCGTCCCGTCCGGTCGAGTCACGCCGATCTCCGCGTCGGTAACCGGGTCGCCGGTCTCGAGGACGCGCTCGAACGGCAGATCGGCGGGCGGGATCGGCTCCCCGTTCGTGTCGACGATCCCCCAGCGCGGGTCGTCGTGACTGGAGTCGACGATCTCCGCACGACTCCGGCCGAGGATCTCCTCGGCGCGCTCGTTGGCGAAGCGCAGTTCGCCGTCCGCGTCGACGACCGTGATTCCGACCGGGCTCCGTTCCAGAAACTGCGTGCGGGTCCACTCGTCGTCCAACCGGGCATCCCTCCGGTCGTCCTCGAGCGTGCCCGCGAGGACGTTCGCGATCGTTCGCAGCGTCGCGACGTCGTCCGCGTCGAACGCGTTCGGCGCCGCGGCGCGAACCTCGAGGACGCCCCAGGGGTCGTCGGTGCCGACGGGCGCCCAGAGCCCGCTCCGGACGCCGCGCTCGAGCAGCCGATCCGGATACTCGGTCCCCCGATCCGGGTGCAGGTCGTCGACGACGACGGACTCGTCGCCCGTGACCGCCCGCACGAGGGGCGAGTCCTCGTGGTCGATCGAGACCGTCGCCGACGCGATCCCGTCGCTCGTTCCCGCGCTCCGGCGACACACCGCGCAGTTTCCGTCGGGAGATCGCTCGAAGAGCAGAACGGAGTCGGCGTCGAGCGCCCTGCTGGTGGCGTCGACGACCGCGTCCAGCAGCTCCTCGGCGTCCTCGGCCCGGAGCGCCAGTTCCGACAGCTCCGCGACGATCGCCTGCGGACTCGAACGGTCGTCGAACGCTGCGTCGTCTCGGGACGAACTCATTCCGAACTCATCGTCGTTTCGGACGGATAAGGAGTGTGGCCGCTTCTCAGTCGTCGTCGATCAGCGCCGCACTCGAGAGCGCCTCGTCGATGTCGGCCTCGGCCATCTTCTCGATCAGGGCGTCGACGACCGCCTCGCGTTTGCCCTTGACGAACTTGATCGAGCCGACGACGAGGTGGCCGCCGCCGGAGACGCCGCCGCCGGGGATCTCGTCCTCGAGTTCCGAGACCATGTTCGGGATGTCGAGGCGAACGCCGTCCGAGCGGAGGACGGCGAAGTCGGGACCGTAGCCGACCGTGATCACGGGGTCGCCCGTCTCCTCGATCTTGCGGTCGTGGAGTTCGCCGGTGGTCTTGCCCGGTGCGGGGTAAGTAAAGCGGTGGGCGTAGTTCTCGACGTCGATCCCGTAGAGGTGGGCGCCGTTGTCGAGCTCCTCGTGTTCGACGTGGGGCATGACGGCCTCGAGCTGCTCGTCGACCTCCTCGCGAGCGCGGTCGGCGAAGAACGAGACGAGTTCGCGGTGGCGCTCCTCGTCGTCGGAGTCGACCTGGAGCAGGTCCTGGATCAGCTGGTCGCCGGAGTTGTACCGCAGCCAGAAGGCGGCGTAGTCGAGCGCCTCGCTGACGTCCTTCAGCCGCTCCTCGTCGTACCCCTCCTCGGCGGCGAGGGCGAGGTAGTCGTCCATCGCGTCGGCCTTCGAGCGATCCGCGAGGCCGGCGACGGCGGGGACGTGACGGAGCTCGTCGGTCATGTCGGGGTAGATCATCCGCGCGAGTTCGACACAGAGCATCCCCGTCGTGATGCGGTAGTCCTCGTCGTGGAGATAGGGGTTGACGTGGGCGTCGAGCAGCTTGCCGACCGCGTCGGGATCGGGGTGGTGGTGGTCGAGCGCGACGATGGGGATGTCGTAGTGGGCCAGCGTCTCGTAGGCCGGGACGTCCTCGGCCGTCGAGCCGTTATCGAGCATCAACAGGAGGGGAAGCTGCTGGCCGTGCTTTTCGCGGTCCTCGAGCGCGAAGTTCAGGTCGCGCGTAGCGTCTTCCATCTCGTAGAACGGCGCCTTCGCGGGCAGCCGCTTGATGAGGTGTCGGGGGGCGTCCTCGTCCTCGTGGACCTCGGCGATGAACCGCTCGAGGGCGATCTGAACCGGTACTGCGGCGCACATCCCGTCGCCGTCGGCGTGGTGGCGGACTCGAATGGGGCGTCCCTCGAGCACCGTCCGGCGCAGCAGTTTCGCGACCTCCTGCAGGTTCGGTCGGAGCTTCTCGAAGGCGGGCCAGTCGATCAGCGGCTCGACGTCGTGGGGCTCGGCCCGTTCCTCGAGGGCGGCCTCGAGTCGCTCGCGGGCCTCCTCGGCGTCCTCGCCCTCGAGTTTCGAGAGGCCGTCGACCTCGATCTGGACGGCGCCCTCGCGGTGTTCGGGCATCCCGGTGACCCGGACGACGTCGCCGACCTCGATGCGAGGGTAGGCGCGGACGCCCGCCTCCTCGAAGGCGGCGCAGGGAACGACGCCCTGCTCGTCGGCGACGTGGAAGATCGTCGGGCCCGCGGTCTGTTTGACCTGGACGACTTTCCCCTCGACGTGGATCTGGTCGCCGACGTTGGCCTCGAGGCGGTCGGTGCCGGTCAGCGCGTAGTCCCGGGAGACCGACTCGAGGGTGTAGTCGTCGACGTCGACCGGCTCGAACGCCATGTCGCCGTTCTCGCGGATCGACTCGAGTTCGACGACGAGCTCGTCGCCGACGGCGTAGGTGCCCTCGAGGACGGACTCGTGGACGAGTCCCGAGATCGAGTCCGAGAGGTCGACGAAGACGCCGTAGTCGACGATACCGTTGATCTCGGCCAGATACGGCCGGCCCTGTTCGAGGTCGTCTGCGGTGCAGTCGGCAGCGAGATCGTAGACGACGGAATCCCCGTCGTCCGCGCCGGATTCTCCGGCGGGCTCAGCAGTCATCGTTGGCCGTTGTTTGTGACGGGCGCGTATAACCCTTGTTAAGCCTGCCGACCCGCCGGGTGGCCTTTCGGAACGTTTAGCAACCGGAAGCCCGGATGGGAGGGTATGGGGCTGTTCGACGCGCTGTTTCGCTCGAGCGAGGTCCTCGGCATCGCCGAGGAGACCCTCGAGTTCGCCATCGAGTCCTCCGAGGCCGCCCACCCCGACGAGTACATGGGCTTTCTGCGGGGTACCGAGGCTCGCGAACTCGGGCTCGAGCGAAGCGGGCTCGTCATCACGGACGTGCTCGTCGTGCCGGGAACCGAAGCGAACAGCGTCAGCGCGACGGTCCGGACGAGCCAGATTCCCAACGACGTGAAGGCGCTGGGTAGCGTCCACTCCCACCCCAACGGCGTGCTCCGTCCCAGCGGTGCGGATCTGGAGACGTTCGGCAGGGGAAGCGTCCACGTCATCATCGGCGCGCCCTACCGCCGAACCGACTGGAAGGCCTTCGACTCCCAGGGGCAGCCGACGACGCTGAACGTGATCGACGTCGAACTGCCCGAGAGCGACGACTTTTTCGATTTCACGCAGGCCGACATCGACGAGGATCTCAAATGACTCCGAACGCGACTCTCCCACTCGAGGCGACCGACGACTCGGACACCGATCGACGACCGGTGACGGCGACGGCGGAGGCGGGATCGGCGACATGACTCGCACGGTCATCGCCCAGGGAACGTTCGACATCCTCCACCCGGGCCACGTCCACTACCTCGAGGAGGCAGCATCGATGGGCGACGAACTGTACGTGATCGTCGCCCGCAAGGCGAACGTCGATCACAAGGAGGCGCCGATCTGTCCGGCGAGCCAGCGACGGGACGTCGTCGGCGCGCTCGAGGCCGTCGACGAGGCCCTGCTGGGCCACGAGGAGGACATCTTCGTTCCGATCGAGGAGATCGACCCCGACGTGATCGCGCTCGGCCACGACCAGCACCACGACGCCGACGCGATCCGCGGGGCCCTCGAGGAGCGCGGCGTCGACTGCGAGGTCCGTCGGGCGAGCGCGCGGGAGCCGGCGGCCGACGACGAGATCCTGTCGACGCGGCTGATTATCGATCGAATCCTCGAACGGCGTGGCTGATCGCTCTCGACGATGGAGAGCGATAGTTAGCTATCCGTGATTGTAGAAAATATATGCGCACGGGAGAACGTAGGTAGCGGAAATATGGTCCGCTTCTTTCGGACGCCGGACCGAGGGGCTCGACCGAAACGGTCGGTAGCTCGCCTCTTCGACGCTCGGAATCCGTTCGGGTGGTCAAATCTTGCCTCTTCCTACGGGTCGAAAACCGAAATTCTCGGGGTAGAGGGCCTGAAACCCGCAAACTTTTGAGGTCGGAGTACGGAGTGTGTCGGTATGCAGACGAACTCCACCCGCAGGCGGTTCATCGCGGGAAGCACGACCGCGGGAATCGTCGCCGTGGCCGGCTGTCTCAGCGAGACGGACGGCGACGAGACCGACGACGCGACCGGTGACGACGACGCCAACGGCGACGACGCCGAGGAAACCGACGACGCGACCGAACTCGAGGACGTCGACTACGAGGTGTGGGCGCTCGATCAGGGAACCGACACGATCCACGTCTACGAGCCCGGAGAGGGCGAGACGGAGTTCGACCGCGTCGAGTGTCTCGACCTCCACGACGTCGGCGTCGATATCGCGGCCGACGCCGACATCGTCCCCCACATGATCGATTTCAGCTCGGACTACGAGTACGCCGCCGTCGCCTGTACGGCCGGCCGGCGCGTCCTCGTCTTCCGGACCGAGGACTACGAGCTCGTCGGCGACGTCGAGACCGGCCCCGGTTCGCACATGGCGATCTTCTCGCCCGACGACGAGTACATCCACGTCGACGTCATCGACGAGGAGGCGGTCGCCCGCGTCGACGCCGACCTCGAGAACGAGTCCTTCGAGGAGGTCGACCGCCTCGAGCTGGCCGAAGACGAGACGGTCCAGGAAGCCGGCATCGAGTCGGCGAGTCCGATCTGCCACCAGTTCGACGGCCAGGGACGGTCGATCCACACGCTCGGTCCGAGCTACCACGACGCCGGCGTCGTGATCGTCGACCACGAGGCCTTCGAGGTCGAACGGGCTTACTCCGGCGACGAACTGCCGGCCAACTGCGGAACCATGCCCCACTTCGAGGACGGGAAGTTCTACCTCACCGCCGGCCTCCCCTCGGACCCTGAGGAAGGCGAGGACGGCGTCGGCGAGTACTACGTCTACGACGTCGAGGCGGACGAGATCGTCGTCGACGGCGAGAGTACGAGAGGCGTCGACGCCCACGGGTTCTGGTTTACCCCCGACGGCGAGGAGCTGTGGGTGCTGAACCGCGAGACCAACGATGGCGTCGTCGTCGACCCCGAGACCGACGAGGTCGTCGAGGAGATCGACGCCTACGGCCCCGCCCAGTCCGACGACCCCGCCGAGCGCGACGCGCCCGACATCATGTGGACCTCGCCGGACGGCGAGTACATGTTCGTCACCCTGCGCGGTCCCGCGCCGCTGTCGGGCGATCCACACGCCGCGACCGGCGTCACCCCCGGCTTCTCGGTGCTCGATATCGAGAGCCGCGAGATCGTCGACGTCGTCGAGCCGGATCCGATCGACGACTACGACGACGACGAGGTTCAGGCCGCACAGGAGGGAGAAGCGGACGCGCCGGCGATTCCGGACTTCCACGGGCTGGGTGTTCGGGTACTCGGCGACGCCGACGGCGAGATCCCGAACTCGCCGCCGTTCTGATCGGCGCTAGTTTTTGATCACGCAGGACGGCGGGAGCCGTATCGAGTCCACCGCGTGGCCGGTCTCGACGAAGTGTTCGATCGCCTTCCGCGAGACCTCCTGCTCGGTGTCCCCGTCGTCCGTGCTCGCCTGCCAGTCACACTCGAGACAGTACTTGTGCATCCCTCGCTCTGTTCGGTAGTCGGAGACGGGGCCGGGAAAGCCCCGTGCAGGAAATCGAAGGGAGGCTACTCCCGCTTGACGCCCGGATTGGTTACGGCGCCGTTCGACGCCGAGTCGAAGTCGCGGCCGTACTTGGCCAGCACGCCGGCGTCGTAGGCCGGGTCGGGTCGGTCCCACTCCTCGCGACGAGCCTCGAGTTCCTCGTCGCCCGCGTCGACCTCGAGGGTACGGTCGGGGATGTCGACCGTGATCTCGTCGCCGTCCTCGAGCAGGCCGATGGGACCGCCGACGGCGGCCTCGGGAGCGACGTGGCCGATCATCGGTCCCCGTGTCGCGCCGGAGAACCGTCCGTCGGTGATCAGCGCGACGTCGTCCTCGTGGCCGGCGCCGACGACCGCGGCGGTGACCCCGAGCATCTCGCGCATCCCGGGCCCGCCCTGGGGACCCTCGTTACGGATGACGATCACGTCGCCGCTCTCGATGTCGCCCTCCTGGACGTACCGCATGGCCTCTTCTTCGGTCTCGAAGATCCGGGCGGGGCCCTCGTGGTGGAACTGATCCTCGCCCGTGGCCTTGAGCACGGCGCCGCCGGGCGCGAGGTTGCCCGTCAGGATCTTGATCGCGCCTTCCGCCTGTTTGGGCTCGTCGACGGTGTAGAGGAAGTCGGCCTCGATCTCCTCGTCGTCCGGGAGTCCGCGCTCGGTCTCGAGGTGCTCGAGTTCCTCGGCGATCGTCCGTCCGGTAACGGTCATCGCGTCGCCGTGGATCAGGTCCGCCTCGAGCAGCCGACGGATCACGATCGGCACGCCACCGAGTTCGTGGAGGTCGTTCATCACGCGGGAGCCGCCGGGCTGGAGGTCGGCGATCTTGGGCGTTCGTCGGGAGATCTCGTCGAAGTCCTCGATCTCGAGGTCGATTCCGGCCTCGCGGGCCAGCGCCAGCAGGTGGAGGACGCCGTTGGTCGAGCCCCCGATCGCGGTCTGGAGCGCGATGGCGTTCTCGAAGGACTCGCGGGTGAGGATGTCGGAGGGACGGCGGTCGGCCTCGACGACCTCGACGGCGAGTTCGCCCGCGCGCTCGGCGACGTCGTACCGCTCCTCGTCCTCCGCGGGCGGGGAGGCGCTGCCCAGCGGGGCGAGGCCGAGCGCCTCCGAGACCGAGGCCATCGTGTTCGCGGTGAACATCCCGCCACAGGAGCCGGCGCCGGGACAGGCGTTGCGCTCGAGGTCGTCCAACTCCTCGGCGTCCATCTCGCCGGTGCCGTAGGCGCCGACGCCCTCGAACACCTGGACGATGGTGACGTCCCGGCCCTCGTGCTCGCCGGGCATGATCGACCCGCCGTAGAGAAAGACGGAGGGAAGGTCCGTTCGAACGGCGGCCATCATCATGCCGGGCATGTTCTTGTCGCAGCCCCCGATCGTGACCAGGCCGTCCATGCGCTCGCCGAAGCTGACGAGTTCGACGCTGTCGGCGATTAGCTCCCGGGAGATCAGCGACGCCTTCATCCCCTCGGTTCCCATCGAGATCGCGTCGGAGATCGTGATCGTGCCGAACTCGATGGGCATTCCGCCAGCCGCGTCGGCGCTCTCGAGGGCCGAGTCGGCGACGTCGTCCAGATGCACGTTACAGGGTGTGATGTCCGCAGCCGGGTTCGCCACGCCGATCATCGGCGAGGAGAGGTCCTCGTCGTCGAACCCCATCGCGCGGAACATCGCGCGGTGGGGGGCCTTCTCGGCGCCCTCCGTGACCTCGCGGCTCTGCAGGCGCTCGTCTTTCCCGTGGTCGAACCGATCGTCGCTGCTCATGGTCGGCCCTTGTCTCGAGGGGACATAAGTCACGCCTTCTCCTCAAGGGTTGCTGGCGATCGGCGCGTCGGCTAACGGGTTCGGGTCGGCGGTCATACTGTCGGACGGAAGTCAGAGAGAAGGCGATCGCGAGTTCGCGGCCGTTGCCTCGGGAAACGGCCGCAGTTGAGCGATCGATCTTCGAATAGTTTCGTCCGACAGTATCAGTGACTCGGTGTCTCGAACCTGGCGGCCGCCTCCCGGAGCGCCTCCTTCGTATCGATGCTCTCGAAGGTTCCCTCGCCGATCCCCTCGAGTTCGCTCTCGTCGACGACGACGACGTCGAGGTCCTCCACGGCAGCGAGGATCCGCCCGTCCTCGCCCTCGAGGGCGTCGGCGCAGGCCCGGGCCATCGGATCGGCCCGGTAGACCGCCTGGGTCGTCTGGTACCAGCCGTCCTCGAGTTCGACGAGCGCCCCGTCCCGTCTATCGGCGCGGTCGGCCAGCGCCTCGAGCAGGGCGGGGTCGACGAACGGCATGTCGCAGGCGACGACGGCGGCGTACTCCCGGCTCGCGGCCTCGAGGCCGACGGCGATCCCGGCCAGCGGCCCGCGATCGGGTTCGGGATCGATCGCGAACGTGATCGGTTCGGGGAAATCGGTCATCGCCGCCTCGATCGCCCCGCGCTGGTCCTCGCGGCAGTTGATCACGAGTTCGTCGCAGACGGTCGCGAGCCGATCGGCAACCCGCCGGATCATCGGCGTTCCCGCGAGATCCGCGACCGCCTTGTCGGCCTCGCCGAACCGGGTCGAGTAGCCGCCCGCGAGAACGACCCCCGATAGTGATCGCTGGGAACTCATAGTCGGCGCTTGGGGTGGCGGGCCGTAATAGCTGTCGGGACCGACTCGAAACCGATCGTCTAACTCCGTCACTCGAGTCGATACTAACCGTCCGTAACTGAGTAGCAATCACACACAACGATCGGTAGTGTTATCACAGCAACCTTTACCCGGAGATTCGTGGCAGGTACCGTGGAGTCTGATATCGAATGTCAATGAACGCTGTCGTATACCAGGGACCGCACGAGGTAGCCGTCGAGGAAGTCGATGAACCGGAACTCCAGCATCCGAACGACGTGATGGTCGACATCACGACGACCTGTATCTGCGGGTCGGACCTCCACATGTACGAGGGCCGAACCGCGGCAGAGGAGGGAATCGTCTTCGGCCACGAGAACATGGGGATCGTCAGCGAGGTCGGCGACGCCGTCACGACCCTCGAGGAGGGCGACCGGGTCGTCATGCCCTTTAACGTCGCCTGCGGGTTCTGTCAGAACTGCGAGGACGGCTACACGGGGTTCTGTACGAACGTCAACCCCGGCTTCGCCGGCGGCGCCTACGGCTACGTCGCGATGGGGCCGTACAAGGGCGGCCAGGCCGAGAAACTCCGCGTTCCGTACGCCGACTTCAACGCGCTGAAACTGCCCGAGGGCGACGAACACGAGGACTCGTTTGCGCTGCTCGCGGACATCTTCCCGACGGGGTGGCACGGCACCCGGCTGGCGAACCTCCAGCCCGGCGAGTCGATCGCCATCTACGGCGCCGGCCCCGTCGGCCTGATGGCCGCCTACAGCGCGAAGATCCAGGGCGCCTCCGAAATCTACGTCGTCGACCGGGTTCCGAGCCGCCTCGAGATGGCCGAGGACCACTGCGACGCCCACGCGATCAACTTCGAGGAGGGCGATCCCGTCGATCAGATCGTCGAGGCACACGGCGACCAGGTCGACAAGGGCGTCGACGCCGTCGGCTACCAGGCGATCGATCCCGAAACGGACCCGGGCGACGACGCCTACGACCCCGCCCGCGAGAACCCCGCGGTCGTGCTCAACCAGCTGATCCAGACGGTGCGGCCGACGGGCCAGCTCGGCATTCCGGGGCTGTACGTCCCCTCCGATCCCGGCGGACCCGACGAGATGGCCCAGCAGGGTCGGCTCGGCATCGACTTCGGGAAGCTCTTCGAGAAGGGCCACAAGTTCGGCACCGGGCAGTGCAACGTCAAGCAGTACAACCGCCAGCTCCGGGACATGATCATCGAGGGGCGGGCCGACCCCAGCTGGGTCGTCTCCCACCGGGTCGACCTCGAGGAGGCCCCCGAGATGTACGAGCGCTTCGACGACCGCGAGGAGGGCGTCGTCAAGGTGCTGCTCGAGCCCTGATACGGATTCCTGTAACGATTTACCGGCGCAACCGCCGCCCGGGTCGCGGTTGCGCCGGAAATGACTTACAGTAAACCGTATGAGCCACGCCTCACCGGTAGCGCGGCACTCGCCCGCTCGCGGATGAGAGACGCCGGGGCGATCACTCCCGTCCGACCCCTCGCGCGGGCCGTATCGAAAGTGAACGTTTATCTTTCTCAGTCCCCGACACCGAGAGAACGAGCAGTTATTCGCACTCGTTTCAAACGCAATGAAGCTTCTCACCTGCAACGCCGGCTACCTGCTCGGCTACCAGAACGTGCTGTGGGGGTACGCCCCACCCCCCGTCGCGTCGCTTCTCGGCGACGCCGAGACGGAGCACCGAGCGCTCGCGTCGCTCGTCTCGCTCATCGACCGCGAGCGCCCCGACGTGGTCTCGCTGCTCGAGGTCGACCGCGGCTCCCACCGGACGGCCACCGACGGCCAGTTTCGGACGCTGGTCGACTCGCTCCGTGATCGGGGATTGGCCTACGGCGGCGACGTCGCCAACAAGTACGGCGACGGCGGCGTCGCCGGGTCGCTGCCGTTTTTCGGCCACCTCGGAAACGCCGTCCTCTCGCAGTCGGAGCGGTCGACCGACGCACACTACCTCTCCGCCGGGAGCAAACGGCTCGTCCTCGAGGTCGAACTCGACGCGGAGACGGTCCTGTTCGCGGTTCACCTCTCGCTGGGCGCCCGGAGCCGGAGCCGTCAGCTCCGACAGCTCGCCGAACTGATCGCGACGCGAGCCGACGGCCGGGACGTGATCGTCACCGGGGACTTCAACACCTTCGACGAAACGGGATCGCTGGCCGCGTTCGCCGACCGGGCGGGCCTCGAGCTCCGAGTTCCGGGCGAGACCGTCCCCTCGCGGCCGCTCGACGACCTCTTCGTCGACTCCCGGAGCCTCGATCTGTTCTGCTGCTCGCCGTCGATCGAGGTCGAGCGCTGCGACGTCCTCGAGGTCCAGCTCTCCGATCACCGACCGATCGTGCTCGAGACGGCCCGGTGAGGCGACGCTGGCGGTCTCTCGCTCGTCTGCAGCCGTGACGGGGCTCTCGAAACGCTGTAATCCGTGGCCCTCGATAGAGGGCGTAACCGATGAACGAGCCCCAGACCGAGCCGACGATCGACCTGTTGCACTCGGACGACTCCGACGTCAGGTTCCGCGAGGCGCTGATCGAGCTGTTCGACGGCGACGGGACGGTCTACCTCGTCAGCGGCTACTTCACCTACCAGGGGTATCTCGCGATCCGGGACGCCGTCGTCTCCTTTCTCGAGCGCTCCCGGGAGAACGAACTCGTGGCGATCGTCGGCCCCGCCTCGGATCAGTTCTCGGCGCGGATCGCCCGCGACCTCTGGGCGCTCGACGACTACGGCCAGGTGTCGCTGTACAAACAGCCCCGGGGACTCCACGCGAAGCTCTACGTCCGCGACGGGCCGAATCCGATCTGTATCGTCGGCTCCGGGAACATTACGCAGGTCGCCTTCGAGTACAACGTCGAGTTGAACGTCGTCCTGCGACGGGAGCACAGCGACCATCCGGACGTCGCGCAGTTTCTCGACTGGGTCGACGACATCGTGGCGGCGTCCGAACCGCTTCGACGTCGCGACCTCCTCGCTCCCGTCCTGATCGGGGGCACGCTCACCAACTGGACCAACAAGGCGCGGCTGCTCTCGGTCCGCGACGTCGCGATCCGAGTCGTCCCGGTGTTGTTGCTCCTCCTGGTCCTCTCGGTATCGTTTCGCCTCCTCTGAGCGGGCCCGTCGGCAGCGACACCTCGGCGTGGCTACCGCCGAAGCCAGACCGTCGGATGCGCGTCCCGGAGGTGGTCCTGGTAGCGTTCGATCAGGGCGGGGTACGCGTCCTCGACCGCGTGCCAGTCGCAGTGATCGCAGGATCGTTCGACGACGTCGGTCGAACTGCCGACGTACGCGCCGTTTCGGTTCGGGGACATCGTTGGGTGGGCGTCCTCGGCGACGCAGCGATATGGCTCTTCGGACCGACCGAACTGCAGCCTCGAGACCGCCGGGGCGACGGCAAAACGTATGTCGGCGTCGGTGCTATCCCGCCCCATGTGCAAGTACTGCAACTACTCGTTTACCGACGGCTGGGGGCAGCTCCTCGAGTACGACGACGTCTACCAGGGCGCCCTCCCCGAGTCGGCGACGACGCAGTCGACCCACGGCTTTCACGAGTCCTGGGACGAACTCAGCGACGAGCTCGAGTCATAGCGGGAACGGATCCGCCCAGCTCTCGGCTCCGTCCCGCTGGTGCGGGTCGACGAGCATCGCCTCGAGTTCCTCCCGAATTCGCTCCTCGTCCATCTCGCGGCCGATGAACACGAGCTGGGTCCGCCGGTCGTCGTCGGGTCGCCACTCGCCGATCGGTCCCGCCTGCACCGCGGGGCCGGCCTGGCTGAGGCCGATCACCTCCTCGCGGCCGGCGACGTAGCAGACCCCCTTCGCGCGGATGATCGCCCCGTCCCAGTCCTCGAACCACTCACCTAGCTCGTCGGGTCGGAACGGGTCGTCGGCCCGGAAGACGAACGAGGAGACGTCGTGGATAGCAGCAGCGGACTGTCCGGGCCCGTGGTGGTGGTCGTGGCCGTCCTCCTCGTGTTCGTGTTCCCCTTTCGCGTCTCCGTGCTCGTGACCCCCGTGACCGTGACCTTCGCCGCGCAGTTCGCGTTTCCACCCCTGGGAGCGCTTTGCATCCTCGAAGTCGAACCGACCGGTCCCGAGCACGAGGTCGGGATCGATCTCTGAGTACGTCGTTCGCACCCGTTCGGCGCGGGGCTGGAGGCGATCGACGACGGTCTCGATTTCCTCGAGGACGTCGTCGGGAACCATGTCGGTCTTGTTCAACAGGAGGACGTCGCAGAACTCGATCCCCTCGACCAGCACCTCGCTCAGCGGGCGTTCCGCGTCGGGTTCGGCGCCCTCGGGGAGGGTCGCACCCGCGTCGAACTCCTTCCAGAAGCCGTAGGTGTCGAGGACGGTGACCATCGTGTCCAGCCGGAACAGCTCGGTGGGATCGATCTCGCTCTCCTCGGTGCCCTCGAGAAAGACCCGCGCCACTGGAATCGGTTCGCTGATCCCCGACGACTCGACGAGCAGGTGATCGAACTCGCGGGTTTCGGCGAGCCGACGCGCCTCCTCGAGCAGGTCGCCCTGCAGCCGACAGCAGATACAGCCGTTCGAGAGGTCGATCACCCCTTCGTCCTCGTTCTCGCGGGCGATCAGGTCGGCGTCGACGTTGATCTCGCCCATGTCGTTGACGATCACCGCGATCTCGTACCCCGCCTCGTTCGTGAGCAGGTGGTTGACCAGCGTCGTCTTGCCGGCCCCGAGATAGCCGCTGACGATCGTCACCGGGATCCGATCGGCGTCCGTTCCTGTCATGTCCTACCGTTTACCACGGAAGCCGGCTACTAAACGGCGCGGGTGGCTCGAATGGATCCGACACGCAGACGGGAGGATGTCCCGTCCCGCAGCTCGCGACTCGTACGGACTGCTGTACCGGTTTACCGGTGCAACCGCGACCCGTGCTGCGGTTGCACCATCGACGACGTACAGCAGTCCGTATCACCCGTCGACCGTCGCCTCGCTCGTCACCTCGAGGACGTTGCCGGCGATCGACGCCGTCCGACGCAGGCTCTCGAGGACGGTTCCGTACCGGTAGGCGTCGGGGTCGTCGCTCTCGGAGAGCCGACGATCCAGTTCCTCGATCGTCTCGAGGACGTCCTCGAGACCGCGGTTGAACCCGCGGCTGACGAACGCGAACAGCCGGTCGACCTCGTCGTCCCGATCGATCACCCGGCGGGCGAGTTCCTCGTCGTTTCGCGCCAGCGCCTCGAGGGCGTCAGCGTGCATCTCCAGGGCCAGCTGACGCGTCTGGACGATCGTCTGCGGCAGCGAGACGTCGTCGACGTCGAGCAGGTCCCGCACGACCATCCGCTCTCCGGTGTCCTCGACGATCTCGACGCCGACGAGACGGCCGACGACGTACGCCGAGCGAACGCGTCTCAGTACGGTTTCGTCGTCGACCGCCGCGGCGTCGACGGTCGCGCTCCGGTCCGCGTCCGGGACGGGTTCCGCCGACGCGACGACGCGATCCTCGTGGGGGTAGAGATGCATCGACATCCCGGACTCGAGCTCCTGTGCGAGTGCCCACTCTTTGGGAAGCGAAACGACGAACGTGGAGTTGCCCGCCAGCTGAACCTTCCGCTCGACGGGCTCCCGGCCGTTTGCCGAATCGTACTGGCTCATCAGTAGATCAGTCCGTCGTCGTTGTCGACCATGTACAGCGTTCGCGCGGCGATGTTGACCGCGTGATCGCCGACCCGCTCGAGATCGCGAATCGTCAGCAGCATCCGGGAGACGTCCTCGAACGGCGATTCGTCGCCGATCCCGATCTCGGTCTCGAGAAGGTTCCGGATCACCACCTCGCTCGCTTGCTCGCAGAGCGTATCGATCTCGTCGTCGGCCGACGCGACGTCGTAGGTCGTCGCCGCGTCGTCGTTCGCGTACGCCTCGATCGCCTCCTCGACCATGTCGACGGTCTCCTCGCCGATGAACGCGATGTCGATGTCTTGGTACCGGTCCCGACTCGCTTGCTGAGTGTACTCCCCGATGTTTACCGCGAGGTCGCCGATTCGTTCGAGATCAGTGATGATCTTGAACGAGGACGCGACGAATCGCAGATCGCTCGCGACGGGCTGTTGGAGCGCGATCAGTTCGATGCAGCGCCGCTCGAGCTCGAGGTACCGCTCGTTGATCTCGTGGTCGCCCGTGATGATCGACTCGGCGAGCTCCTCGTCCTTCCGTTCGTACGCCTCGAGGGCCCGCCGGAGCCGGCGACAGACCAGCTCCGACAGCTCCACGACGTTCGTTCGCAGTTCCTCGAGTTGCCGCTGGTAGTCCGTTCGTGACATGGTTAGCCGAACTTGCCGGTGATGTAGTCCTCGACGCGCT